>NZ_JCAFYN010000004.1:0-156523 GCF_059374735.1 Enterococcus sp. GPZ-007
AATCCAACATTGGTCGAATGTTGGATTCAAACTATTTGGCTATTCTATTTTCTTCTCACCGGCACCCAAATCTCCATATCCTCGCCTTGCGTATAAACCTCTAAATCTGGTCCACCGGAGCTCATCTCACCTGTCATATAACCCGTATTTAGTAAGTCGTACTCTTCTGATTCCGGTCCCCATTTGGTCACGATCTCGATCTGCGTCGTACCAGCGGTTTTGCCTGTGCAAGGAAAAACTGCCCAGGTATTGGCTGGGACTTCTACCTCTTCCATGCCTTCAGGAGTTGCGGCTGTCGTTGCTGCAGCGATGTAGTAGTCAAATTTCTTACTGTCCTCTGGATCAACATTATAGAAGCTGGCGCCGATTACGCCAAAGGGTTCACGATCGATCAAAGGTGCGACCTGTTCCTGTTTATTGCCTGAAATGAACTGATTCCAAAAAGCTTCGCAATCCTTCATCCCCTGCCGGTTGTCATTGGTCGAGCGCATCTTCACGCCTACTAATTTGAAGTTTTCCAATTCTACGATTCTGTATTCCATTTTTCATTCCTCCATTTATGTGTGTTTATCTTTGCTACACTCATAATTTATCATCTCAGGAGGCGGATTTTTGCAGCCTGTCATGTTTGCACAGGTTTCTCGTCATGTTTGCTCAAATAAATTGAAGGTCAGCTTGAAGGAATAATCATCGCTAGTATAATTCAGGCTGCCATGATAATTTTCAACGATTTGGCGAATTGATTTTAGTCCAAATCCGTGATTGGACTTATCTTGTTTTCGCGTAGACAAGGACGTGACTTTACCATCCGTACTGTTCTCGCAAGAGCCCACTAGTGAGTGATTAAAATAAACCAGCTTTAGCTGAACATATTTCCGCTGATCGTTCTGTTCACAGGCTTCTCGCGCATTGTCTAAAATATTCCCCACCAAAGAGGAAAGATCAGAATCGGAAAACTTCATTGTCTCGGGACATTTAATTTCAAACTCGCAGGTGATTCCTGCTGCCTTGATTTTTTGATAATGCAACCGTAGCAAAGCATTCAACCCACTATGCTGTGTAAAGGAAGGCAATTTATTTGAATCCAGTTGGCGGATTAATTGATTGACCTGCTGATTTGCCGCACCATCTTTATTCTCATCCAAGTATCCGGCGATCGAATACAACTGATTTTTCATATCATGCTTAATTTTGCGAATCTCTTGCTGGTGTTTCTCAACTTGCTGATAGTATTCCTCCAGCAGCTCATGGCGTTGCTCCTGCAATTGAAATTCCTGATTCTTTTTTGCCATATTGTCAGACATTTCAAAATTGAGATAAAACAATATCAGAAGCAAAATGAAACTGAGCATCAAAAAAAGATCTCTGGCGACAAAATGATTGGTTCCCATCACATTGATGATCAGTCCCCCGATCAAAAGACTACAAATGGCTGCGATCAATAATTGGATGATCGAAAAATTCCGTTGAATCGAAATATCCCGTTTTTTTCTGGCGGACCAGAAGGAAAAGATCAAAAGAAAATTGATCAGCATCGCGATCCGATTGCCGATTCCTCCTGCACTGATGAATTCCAGCAGGTTCTCCACAGGCAAAACCAGTCGAGCCAAGATCGCCAAGAGCCCTTCACTGATAATCGAGAAAACAATAAATAAAATGGCCACTAATCCGCGCTGATAGACTTTCCCCTTAAAGAAAAACTGTACACAGACCAGCAAAAGCAGCGTACTCAACGAGGTGAGAACCGGACGTAAATCGCCTGTACCTGATTCATTCGCCAAATTATTGATGAAATAGTAGGGAACACAGGTCAGGTAGATCAGAACAATGATGCCTCTTTTAGGAATCCGCGGCTTCACTGGGAAAAAGCTGGAAAATAATAAACACAAGCTTATTGAAGTCAAAACCGTGACCGGAATAAAATTTTCTAAAAAGGCCATACCCATCCCCCTTTTATCGAGATAAAACAAATTGCTGAAACTGTTCGTGAAAAGAAGCGTGAAACTTCTTACTGATTGGCAATTTTTCTCCACCCTTTAAATAGACAAAATTACTCTCCACCGTATTCAAGCTTTCCAAATTAATAATGATCGAATTATGAATCTGAGCAAAAAGAATTCCTTTGACCTGCTCCCGCGCATCCTTTAAAGTCCCATAATACTCGTAGGTTTCCCCATCAGTCGTATGCAGGAAAATCTTCCGTCCCGAGCTTTCAATGTAGCTGATCTGGTTCAGAAAGAAGGTATAGATTTTCTTTTGCGACACGAATTGGAAAACGCCCTTGCGCTTTTGTAAATAACGCACCGCCGAAGATAAAATGCTAACCGCTTTTTCGTTGTTAAAAGGCTTGACGATAAACTGGAAGGCCAAGACCTCAAAGGCTTCTGACATCAATTCCGCGTGGCTGGTCATAAATATGATCACCGCATTCGGGTCTGCTTCACGAATCTTCGCCGCCGTCGCTAGACCGTCAGTCCCCTCCATCTCAATATCTAATAAGTACATATGAAAATAGTTTGGCTTCTTAGTTAAGAAGTCTAATAAGCTATCTCCCGAAAAAAAGACTTCTGTATTGTATTTATTCGTTTCACCATGGAAAACTTGGTCAACTATTTTTTCGATTTGACCGCTCATCAAGCGATCATCATCACAGATTGCTATATTCATATCCAACTCCTTCTTGATACCGTTTTCTTTAGTATACCTGAGAATTCCTGTTGATAGCTTTCAAATTAAATAAAAAACTGCTGCAATTCATTTGCAACAGCTCTTTCCATATTCATTATGATTTCTTTCGATTAAACAGAAAATACATTCCAGCTAGTAAAACACAAGATGCTAACGAAACAATATGCCCGTTACTCAAGCCCCTCAGCAAGTGATGAATAAAATTATCCTCTACCAGCATTGTGCCTACTGTATAAGCGATCAGCAGAGCGCCGATCCAGATCAACCAAGAGAAGCGATCCATCAGCTTCAAGATGATTTGACTGCCGAAAATCACGATCGGAATACTGATGATCAGCCCTAGAACAGCTAGCATAAAATGACCATCAGCTACACCGGCGATCGCCAAAACATTGTCCAAGCTCATAACCAGATCGGCAATAATGATCGTCCGGATCGCTGATAACAGCGTGGTCTCACTTTTGACTTCGGCTTCTTCACCATTCGATTTCAACAGATCATAGGCAATGTAAAATAATAAGATAGCACCAACGATTTTCACGTATGGAACGGTCAATAATTCGACCGCGATCAGCATCAAAAGAATTCGCAAGATGACAGCGCCAGCTGTCCCGATCACAATCGCTTTATTTTGTGACGTAGCTGGCAGCTTCCTTGTTGCCAAGGCGATTACCACCGCATTGTCGCCGCTCAAAACTAGATTTAATACAATGATCGAAAGGATCTTCGATAGAATCTCAATACTCATTTAAACGTCTCCTCAACTCTTCAAAAATTCATCTTGTCTAAAATACCACCTTTTACTGAAAAAAGCATGAAAATGAATGATTTTGTTGGAGAAACGTCCCTTAGCGCAGCAGCGGCAGACTGCCGGTCAATTTATTGACTTGCTTCTTATTACCAAATAAGGTCAGCCCGAAATAATCGATCGCTGATTCCGGTACTTGGGTCATCTTCTCGATATACTCACCATATGTTTTACAACCTTGGGCGACATCAAAGAAATCAACGACTGTCAGTTTGTCAAAATTCGGTTCGTACAATCGTTCTCGCATACTTCTAAGAAACTCACGATTGCCTTTTAAGATCGGAATCGGAAATTCGATAATTCCCTGATGACGATAGCCTGTTTGGTCGATCACATCTTGTCCCACAACTTCAGGAAAGAGCTTTCCAATCGTCACACCCATGACGGCCGTACTGTTTGCGATGATTCCTTGAGGCATCGTCTCATCTACTACCATGACACACTTCAATTCATTTGCTGACATCTTACTCCTCATTTCCTTTCGCGAAAATACTGCGATATTGATTGGGGGTCAAGCCGATGAAGCGGCTAAAATAATTGGTGAAATGACTTTGATCATAAAAGCCGGTTCGATCAGCGGTTTCGATCAAGCTGCAGCCTTGTTCCAGCAATTCCTTCGCCTTGACGATCCGAAAGGTTTCCAGATAACGATAAGGGGTGATTCCTTTTTCCCTCGTGAATTGGCGGACCAGCGAGTGCTTATTTAGATGGACGATCTGACAAAGCTGATCCAAAGTAATTTTCTGATCATAATGCGCCTCCAGATATTCACAAATAACTGCTACTGGCTCTGGTGTAACGCTTGCCTCACTCTGGATTTCTTGTGTATAGTTTTGCAACAATTCCTCGATCAGCAAAATAAACAAGGTTTCCTTTTCTTCTTTGTCGCCTTCCTGCATGATCAGCTGATGCAGCTGGCGAAAATCCTCTGCCAGCTCCGTTTGTGCCTGCATCGGTGCTAGAAATTTTGGCAAATCCGTTCCTGTAAACGGCTGAAAAATGTCTTTTTTAAGATTCAAGCAATGATAGGTCAAGCGACTGCCATCGATCCCTTCACAGCTATGATTATCATAGGGATTAAAGGTCAGCAGGTCACCCGGCTCAAGCCTATACGATTGATTGTTCACGACCATCGTTCGCTGGCCTTCTTCGATCAACCCAACAACATAATAATCATGGAAATGATTAGGAAAGTTCTGCGACACTCCGGTAAAGGAATAGACTTCAATCCCTAAATCTTGGTCATAACAAATAGTTTTCTGATTCAACGTCTCGCCCCCCTTTCTTCCTGCTATTGTACCAAGGCAGCAGCAACAGTGCTTGGAAGATATTGACTTTCTAAAAACTTGTCGCGATTTATGGTATTATCGAAAGAAAGATTGCATTGGAGGCGGATACATATGAAGCATAAGGACCACTATGATGATCCATACATTTTAGACTTGTCAGAAAAATTGAAACAAGCGCAACCGGATTTCGACACAGACAAATTTTCTAAGGCATTAGTAGGTAAGTTGGATGACAAAGAGCTCTTCGCCCGCTTTGATTTTATCGTCGATGCGTTGGATGATTGTCTGACTGAAGACTATCAGGGGAATATCCAATCCTTCTATCAAATTCTTGGACCAGAATTAGATCAAGCTACAGGAATGTTCAGTTTTGGCTGGTGGTTGTGGCCGATTGGTCGTTACGTTGAACGACATGGCAATGAAGACTGGGAGATTTCGCTGGCCTTTCTAAAGGAATTGACCAAACGTTTTACTGGTGAATACGCGATCCGTCCTTTGTTGAAGGAGCATCCGCAGGAAGTGATGGATGAATTGATCCAATGGAGCAGAGAAGACAACATTCATGTGCGCCGACTCGCTTGCGAAGGGATTCGCATTCGGCTGCCGTGGTCGGAAAAAATTTATGTTGCTCTAGCTGAGTTTGAGCGTTATTCGCAGATTTTGACGAATCTGAAAGATGATCCCGAGAAATTCGTGCAAAAAAGTGTCGGGAATAATCTCAATGATCTCTACAAGGATGACCCGGAAAAAGCTGATTTATTGATCAGCGCATGGCGAAAGACGCCTTCGACCAAAGCGCAAGAGTGGATCATCAAACATGGACGCAGGAATCAGAAATAGCATAGTAAACTAGCCATCCGTGAAAACGGGTGGCTTTTTAACACCCTTATAAGTCGTTTGGTTTTAGAACCTTTGGACATCTTCGTATGCGAGTTCTGATTCAACAGAATCTTTGCGACATCATTTGAGCGAGGAAAACAAAAAGAAAAAAGGAAACGCCGAAGCATTTCCTTTCAGTGCTTTAATGAAAACAACACTATTTGACTTAGAGCCTGATTCTTCCAGTTCTATGTAGTCTTAGGTCATTCCTTCAGCGATAAAATCAGTCTTTCCGTGGGATAATTGACCTCCATAATTTGTTCATTCGGTACAAATCCCACATTCAATAGACGTTGGCGATGACCGATATCAAGCTTATCCGCTGCTCTGAAGGTGGTTGTAGACAGGAAGCGAGGCGCTTTTTCGCGAACGAGTGTCGTTAGTAAATTTTTCTCGATCTCTAGATTCCAACAGGAAGGCAAGGCTGTCAGGTTTTCAATTCTTTTCCTTTTTTGGTCAAACAGAAGAAGACCGACGATTCGCCCTTTTGCCCAATCAAGATAGCAATTTCCTTCACTAATAAATAGACGCAGCGATCGAAGATACTCCTCTTTTTCCAAATAAGGGAGAGCCCCTCGCATCAGCTGAACAAAATGCAAGATCGCCAGCTGATCCTCTAAGCGTCCCTGACGAATATGCAGATCCCGCTGCTCAGCCCAGACTAAATAATCCGCTACTACAAAGGGTTCTTCAATAAAAAATTTCTTATTCTGCAGCCGATAGCGTCTAGGCGTAAGCTTGAATAGTTCTTCAAAAGCCTTAGTGAAAGCTTGTTGACTCTGGTAGCCCGTTTGAACTGCCACTTCGATAATTCGTTGATCAGAATAAAGTAATACCTTGGCGGCTTCGTTTAATCGGCGACGCTTGATATAGTTATAAAGTGATTGATGAGTTGTCTCCTTAAACTCATGCAGCAAATAATACTTTGAATAATGAAGCTGCTTCGCCAGCTCGTCCAGCATGATTTTTTCCTGAAGATGTTCTTCAATGTAATCCGTGATGCTGGCAACCAACCGGGAATTGTTCATATTTCTCACTTCCTTTGGAGAAAATAGAGGGCGTGCATCGCGCGTGTTACAGCGACAAATAGTTGTTGTCTGCCTAACAGACCGGGATATGTTTTTTCATCCGCATCAACCACAATCACTGCATCGAACTCCAACCCCTTCGATTGAACCAATGGACAAATAGAAAGATTCTCCTGCAAGTTCGCTGACTCATCCGCCAATACCTCGCAAGTCATCCCCTGTGCTTCCAATAATTCCAGCCATTCATTCCCTCGCACCAAAGTCTTCGTAATCAAGGCGATTGTCGCTAAACCCTTTGCTCTTAACTCTTCTACTATCTCTATTATACTCGAAATTTCCTCCGCTTGAGAGTGCAAGATCCGTTCTTCTGGCTCCATCCCGTGGCGCAAGACCGGTTCGATCGTCTGATCATCAATGATTTTTTTCGCGTAGGAAATGATCTCATAAGTAGAGCGATAGCTTTTCGTGAGAAAGATCGATTGGGCTTTGGGATAGTAGTTTTGCACCTCGGCTAGACTCATTTCATTGATCGTCGTTAATGATTGGGTGAAATCCCCGATTAACAGCACCGGACAAGTGAACATTTTTTTGAAGACCTCAAATTGAATCGGTGTGTAATCCTGCATCTCATCAATGATTAAGTAGCGGATCTTCGAAAACTCATCCATCCCTTCAATAAATAAGCGAACATAAATGATTGGAAATAAATCCGAATAGCTCAATGCCTTTTTCGCAGAGAAGCCTTGTTCCGCCAAGAAATCATGATAAAGTCTAGTGCTGGTCGTATAGTTGAACATTTTTTTCAAACGATTGAATAGCTGTTTTCTAGTCGGTTTTCTTTTTGGCTGGAAAGGTCGAATTCGCAGATTTTCCAGAATATCTTCGGCAATCAACTGGAACCGCTGAAAGATCGGCTTCTTGTGATAGGCCTTATAGCGTTTCAAAATATATTCCCCGTCATATTCATAGTCGCCGATTGTGATCGGTTTTGGTGTAAATTTTTCTATTTCTCTTAGATACTCTTTCAAATCAGCCACACATTGTTTGCTTGAAAGGTAGCTGATTCGCTCGCTTAGCTGTGGCTGGTCAGCTAGATATAACGTTTCGATTTCCTGAAAACGGGTGGGAATGTTGGCTGTTCCTGAGAGCTTCTGGCCAAATTCATCGATCGTCCATTCCGTCACCGGTTCTTCCCCCAGTTCAGGCAGCACCTGTGCGATAAACATGCTGAAGGTGCGGTTGGGTGAAAGAATCATCACTTGATCAGAAGTAATGCGATTGCGAAAATGATAAAGTAAAAAAGCGATGCGATGCAAAGCGATCGATGTCTTTCCCGAGCCAGCAACTCCTTGGATGATCATATCCTTTGAACGGCTGTCGCGAATCACCTGATTCTGCTCCTTCTGGATCGTGCTGATGATGGTCGACATCTGACCACCTTTTTGCTGGCGCAGTTCATTTTGCAGGACCTCATCAAAAACAGTCGTATCAGATTCCACAACATAATCGATCGTACCGCCTTTAAATTTGATCTGGCGTTTTCGCTGGATCTCGCCAGTCGCAGTGCCTGCTGGAGTTTGAAATTGCGCTTCTCCCAGATCATAATCATAGAAAATACTGGCAATGGGCGCCCGCCAATCATAGATCAGCAAACCCTGTTCCTGCGTAGAAAAGGAGAAAGGCCCGACATAGATTTTCTCCGCAGTCGGTTCGCCATCATAGACAAAGTCCACTCGCGTAAAATAAGGATTCTTCTTTTGCTTTTCCAGTCGGATTAATTGCTTGCCGCTAACTGATTCCGCCAATTGCTGCTGATCCAGCAGCCGTGAATTGATAAACATCTCATGGGGATCAATCTCCCCCTTATAATCGACCAAATACTGATGAAATTGTTGCGTTTCCTTCGTAAAATGAATCATTTCCTGTTCCAGACTGGACTCCTTCTGCTCGATTTCCTTGCGAATCACCTGCCACTCTCTTTGCTCTTCTGCTAAAACATCCATTATTCATCACCTCTCACAAACTTGGTCAAATAAGTATTATATATGAGAAGTGAAAACATTTTTTCATCAATGTTGCGGTCATTTTTCAAAAAGACGAGGGTTATCCCCAAAAAAATATGCAGGAAAGGGAAGCCTTCCTGCACATTTTATATTCTATAAAGAAGCTAACCATCTAAATCTTACATAGCTAAACTTTTTCATTTTGAAATGAAGAGTACCAAATCCTTCTATTCTTCCACACGTTTATCCATGATCGTCTTCAATGTTTTTTCTCTAATTTCTAAACTCTTTGAAGCATGGTGTTCATTTTCATAAATATCAATGATCAATCCAGAGATATACATTTGACTCATTCGACCAGGTACTGGTGAGCTGAAAAACTCATCATAGGAGCTCTGGATGACTACGTCGCTAAATTTCGCTATTGGTGAAAGTAAATAATTTGTTATTCCTACCACCGTTACCTTGTTCTCTTTAGCAATATTAATGGTCTCAAGTAAGTTTGCCGTTCTGCCGGACAATGAAAATACGATAAGCAAATCATCTTCAGTCATTACGTTTGCAGCATTTATTTGGAAATCTGAGTCTAATAAAGCCGTTGACTGTACACCGTTTCTTAATAATAATTTTTCCAAATCTGTAGCCGCTAATCCACTCTGGCCTTTGCCTAAGATATAGATATGACGTTTTTCTTCAATCAGACCTACTACTTTTCTATAGTCATTCTCATCGATAAGATCATGCGTCCGATCCAGCGTCTCTTTGATTTTATTCAGCAACGAAGTATTGTTAAAATTGTCTTGCTCAACACGTACATTATTTTTGGCAATGGCAATTTTCAACTCAGTAAATCCAGAAAAACCTGCCTTTTTACACAATCGATTAATTGTGGCATCGCCAACACTTAGTAACTGTTTTAAATCACTAATCGTATTGTGAACGACCTTATCCTTGTTAGAAACGATATAGTCAGCAACTTTTCGTTCCGATTTGGTTAATTGATCATACGTATTACTTATCATGTCTATCGCATTCATTGTATTCTTTCCTTTAATGTTAATCGTTCAATCAACTATTCAACGTTTGATTTAAATTCATCATACCATCTTTTCCCACTGTAATCATATCATTAAAATCAACGTTTTCTGACCTTAATTGGCTGTATTCTAGAATTAATGGTAAGTTCATGCCAGCTATAATCTGAATCCGACCCTTATACTCGGTCTCGCCTAACAATCTTGCTGCTATATTAGCTGGTGTACCAAAAGCCAAATCACAAAAGATAACCACCCCATCCCCTGTATCAAGCTGTTCAATTCTATCAGACAATTTATCACGAAAATCTGAAATGTCCTGTCCTGCAGATAATGTCACTGTATCCAGCTGTTCAATCTTTCCCAAGAACAACTCCAACGTATCGCGCATTCCTTCTGCTAAGTTTCCATGACTGATGATTAAAATCCCCTTCATACTAATCTTTTCCTTTCCCTGTTAGACGATTCCAAAGAATGATAAAGCAACCGAAACAATTATCGTACCGAAGATTACTTTAGAAATGCTGACTTTTTTCTTACCGATTAGGTAGTAGAACAAGAACAGGACTAAGATTGAGAATAATCCTGGGATCAAATTATCAAAATTATCTTGGATCTTCATTTTGGTTTCTCCAAAAGTTACAGCCAACGGTGTAACTAACGTAACCATAGATGCCGTCAAAGCACCCATCATCATCATCCCTAAAATATTCGCGCCTTCCAATACATCAGTCATTAATCTGGAGGACAAAACGTCTTTGATTGCCTCCCGCCCCTTAATATAGGTTAGATTAGTTGTAAAAACCAATTCACACATTAAAATGAAGTTTCCTAAAAACAACATCAATAAGCCAAAGTATGATCCGCCGGCAGCTAGTGTACTCGCTGCTAATATACAGAGTGTCTGAAGCGTGCCGGCACTGAATGAATCACCAAAAGCAGCAACTGGTCCCATCAGTCCTGTTTTGATACCAATGATCGCTTCATCCGAGATGGTCCCTTCATTAGCTTTCTCTTCTTCCATGGCAAGTACAGTTCCTAGAATCAATCCGCCTGCTGTACAGTTCGTATTATATAATTCTAAATGTCGTTTTAAAGCCAGTTTCAGATCTTCGGTAGAGTCATATAATTTTTCTAATACAGGCATTAAAGAATAAGTAAAGGAGATGGATTGCATTCTTTCATAGTTTAAAGAGATTTCCGTAGAAAAATACCATCTGAAGATCGTTTTATTGATATCTGAACGCGTTAGTTTTTTTTCAGTTTTTTCCATTTTTTTACCCTCCCATCGACTCAGAAAGCTGTTTGCGATTCAATACAGTAATAAAGGCGATTGAAATTGCAATGATCCCTGTAACTAAAGAGTTCATTCCCAATACTGAGACACAGATAAAACCAATAATGATGTACGGGATCAGCCTAGGTTTCCCAATAGAATTGATGATCAAGGCAAAACCAACAGCAGGTAAAATACCGCCGGCAACTTCTAAACCGTGCATGATCCATTCAGGAACGATCTTTAAAAGATTCAGCATAACATCCTGTCCAAATAATACGACAATAAATACTGGTAAAAACAATAGTAAGAAGGATGTTGCGACAGGATACCAAATAGCTGTTCGGGCAATTCCCTTAGTATCAACTTTTTCAGCGTATTCATCTGCCTTATGCACCAACGGAACATTAATGATTTTACGCAAATTCAATAATTGGGCACCTAAGAGCCCTAATGGAACAGCAAAGGCAATCGCCTGCTCTACCGATAAGCCTGTATTTAAAGCAATCGGGATCATCGTTGCCGCTGCCATCCCTTGGTCCGTCGGCAAATTCCCGCCCGGTGCAATGATTCCAGCAAATACTGCGGCAATTCCGCCGCCAATCATTAAACCCGACATCACATCTCCATAAATCAAGCCAGAAATGATCCCGATAAAAATAGGATTTCCAATAAAAAATAGAGCAAAGTATCCACCAATCATTCCCCGACTCAGCCAATATACCAACGCCATAGCAACAGCCATTACTACACTATTATCCATTGTAATTCCTCCCGCCTATTTGATTTTATTCGTGATGTTCTCTAGAGATAGTTTTTCATTTTCAGGGATCGGTTGAATATAAACATTTAACCCCTTTGCCTGCATAGCTTTTAATCCATCAAATTCTTCTCTAGTCAAGGCCACCCCCGAAGTGATGAAATGGCTGTCTTTTCCCGTTTGTACAGCACCGATATTTAATTCAGCTAACGCCACCCCATTGTCCAATGCCTGTTGAGCGTTTTTAATATTTTTAAAAATGAGCATCACATCATCATTTTTCTTATTTAACGTCTCTTCCAGCTCTGCCAAAGAGACGATCTCCACCTCGTTTCCCGGTGCTGCCATTTTATAGATATCACACATAAAATCGTCATTTTTCAATTCGTCGTCTGCTACAATGATTCGATTGACTGGGTGATATTTGATCCATCTGGCAACAACCTGACCATGGATCAATCTGTAGTCCACTCTGACAATTCTTTGCTTTGCCATATTCGTTCCCTCCCATTTTTTGATTTATAATTTCACTCGATCTCCGATTCTTAAGCTTTCATGAATGGCATCTGTAACTTTAGCTGCCTGTAAACCGTCATATACATCTGCGACAAACTCTGAACCATCGATCAGACTGTCCACGAAGCTGTTGATTGGATCAGCACCAAAGCCGACTACTTTATTATTGAAATCATTGAAGAAGAAAACATTCGGTGTATGAGTTTTCTCATTGTCGGCCATTTCCACTCCACGATCTTGATTGTTGATTCTGATATACTTTTCTGAGGTCAAAACAGCGGTACGGCTATCATTTACTTTGGCGAATCCGGAAGGCAGAATCCAAGAATTTTCCAGCGTCCAAGTGCAACCGTTTTCAAAAGTGATAATAGATTGAACACTGTCATAGGTCTCCACTCCTAAGCTAGGCAAAAGCTTCTTCGACCCCACAGAATAGACTTCGGTCACTTCACAGTTCATATACCAACGCATCAAATCGACACAATGTACACCTAGAAAATCGATCGGATCGGAAGCATTTCCCCATTTAAACCATTTTGTCGGAACATCGATCGTATCATCCATATTCATATACCCTCGAATAGGGTAACCATTTTCTGATTCTTTTAGCTGATTGTAGGTATAAATAGCCGCTGGGTCCCATCTTTTATGAAAGTCAACCGCCACTCTGACATCATTCTTCTCAGCAGCATCTAAAATCGCTTGGCAATCCTTAACCGTGGTCGCTAACGGCTTCTCAATCAATACATCCAATCCATGATTGATACATTCAATAGCAGGCTCAACATGTAAATGATCTGGCGTAGCAATAGAAACCGCATTCAATTTTTCATTCGCCAACATTTCTTTTACGGTGCTGTAAGTATTAACTTGATATTTTTCTTTCACCTCTTTTCTAATTTCAGCACTAAAATCACAGACCGATGCTAACTCAACAAAGGGAT
The DNA here is from genome assembly GCF_059374735.1 of Enterococcus sp. GPZ-007. Classification (NCBI taxonomy): domain Bacteria; kingdom Bacillati; phylum Bacillota; class Bacilli; order Lactobacillales; family Enterococcaceae; genus Enterococcus; species Enterococcus sp. GPZ-007. Next base: position 13,226 of record NZ_JCAFYN010000004.1, read on the forward strand.
TCTGTTTGTAGACATCCACATGATGGATCCCATAGATCCCAGCACCAACAACCGCAACTCTCAATTTTTCCATAAAAATTATCCTCCATTATTTTCATTTTAGGATATTTTATCCGTAAATTTAGTTTATCAGATTTTTTATCCATGTCAATAGAATTATGAGGATAAAATTAAATTGTTTACTCAAAATTCACATCTTTTTTCAGCGAATGATTGTTACATACATTAAAACACGATAAAAAATCGGAACACTATTCTTGTTGAAAGGTACATACCAATCAATAAGAATGACATTCCGATGTTTTTTTATTTGATGAACAATACTTGAACTAAACGATACTATTAAAATACTTAGAACTTGCTAAAAAACAAAAAAGAGGACAGCGATATTCTTTTTAGCACTCATTTCTCTCGTTTTTTTAAACTTTGTTTATCTTATTTTGCCCTTTTTAGTTAATCAATTGAACTACATATTTCGTTGCACTCACGCCTTTTTTTAATTCATCCAAAACGCTTGGGATTGATGATAATTCTGTTCCCATTACTTGGACTTTAGGTGCCGGAACGAATTGTTTTGTACTGAGTGCCTCTGGCAGATACTCTTTGAAGATCGCAGTTCCCACCTCGGTATTTCGTATATCACTGCCCCAGATAGAAGAAAGTTGAACATTGCGTGTATTTTTGAACAGTGATCCTAATTTAGTTAATAACGCTGGTTGTGCACAGGCAATTTTCGTTTCAGTCTTAGACCCTTTAAGGATTTTTAAAGCAGACTGAAGAGAATTTTGAACAATAGCGAATATTCCGCTTAAAGGAGCATCACTAAGGCAAACAGCAATTTTTTCTTCTACATTTGCCTCGTGATAGTCAAACACAAATTCAGCTCCAAGTGATTTAACGTAAGCAAAATTCTTTGTAGAAGCAGTTGTTATTACACGATAGCCAGCGGCAGCGGCTAACTGAATCGCGTTACTGCCAACCGCCGAGGAACCTCCTAAAATGACAACAAATTGATCCTTTTTAACTGGAGCAACTTTTGGAAGGCTTAAACAAAGATGTTTTCTTTCAAATAAACCTGTAGCTGCGGTTGACAACGCGATGGGCAACCCCGCAGCGGCTGAATAGTCGATAAATGCGGGAATAGGCGCAGTCATTTTTTCGTTTAATAGGCAATAATTTTGAAAGGCCCCTTCTTTTGAAGAATTTACTTCTTTCTCGGTCCCTAAAGCAAGTCCTACAACACGATCGCCCACCTTGAACGTTGTTACCTCATCTCCAACTTCGACAACTTCGCCTGAAACATCTCCGCCGACGATTGCTGGATAATTCAACCAAGGCATGATCAGTCTACGCTGTATTCCTTGAAGAGCATCAACAACGTTCATTCCTAGAGCATGAACCTTCACAGTCATTTGTTTACTTCCTGGATGTGGATATTCTGCTTTAGCAACCTCAAATTTTGCAGAGGCACTCTTCAACCATAAGGCTTCGTTCATGATTGAATCCTTTGAATAATTACTCATCTTCATTCTCCTTCATTGAATTGATAGCAGTAAGTACCTGCTCCATATTCTTGATTAGTGACGAGGCATTTTCTTCGCCCATTTGCTTAATAATCTTTTTAATAGCCAATTGAATAGTTTTTACTACCTCTTTCGCGTGAGCTTCTCCCTTATCCGTAAGTACCACTCGAACTTTTCTACGATCTTCTAAATCTAGTTTTCTGGCTATTTCATCGCTTTTTTCTAATTCATTTAGAAAAGTTGTGATTCGGGCAGGTGGCAAATTGCAGGCTTTACTAATCTCACTGGGCAGCACCTCTCCTTCTGTGTATTGAGATAAATAAACGAGTACAAGTGCTCTTCCTTCAGAATATTTTCTCAATTCTTTGACCGCTTCCGTATTTTTTATTGCTATGTACGTTGAGTAAAATTCATTTACTAATTCGTCCATTCTCTACTTCCTCCTAATCAATAGTCATTTACTTCTCTATATAATTATATAACGAAATTATTCTATTGCAAAATAGTTTTATTTTATAATTAAATTTTAAAACGCTAAATGATCGAGAAAAATATGACTATCTTTGATTGAACAAAAAACGAGACATTACTACTCGTCTCGTTCTCGTGAATCTGATTATTTTGGCTGCTACGATTTGTCGGAATTATTTTAGTCCTTTTACAAACCGCTCGGTGATTTCTTTTGGTCGTGTGATCGCACCACCAACAACGATCCCGCATACCCCCATATCCTGAATCTTCTTTGCCTGTTCGGGTGTGTGAATATTTCCTTCAGCAATCACTGGTAGTCCTTCATTAACTAACTGTTCCATCAATTCGTAATCAGGTCCGTGATCGGTTCGACCAACGGTTTCTGCTGTGTATCCGCTTAGTGTTGTCCCAACAAAATCAACGCCTGCTTCAAAAGCATTCTTTCCTTCTTCAAAAGTAGCAATGTCTGCCATCAATAATTGATCAGGATATTTCTCCTTGATCTGGTGAATGAATTGATTAATCGTTAGTCCATCATGGCGTTCACGCAAGGTACAATCTAGCGCGATGACCTCTACTCCAGTCGCTGCTAATGCATCCACTTCTTGCATAGAGGCAGTGATGAATGGCTCTTCTGGCGGATATTGTTTCTTGATCAAGCCGATCAGCGGTAGATCCACCAGAGCTTTGATTTCTTTGATATCTCGGACAGAATTCGCGCGGATCGCCACCGCGCCGCCTTCCTTTGCGGCCAACGCTAATAGTGGCATGACGCCGCCTTTTTCAGTATATAAAGGTTCTCCAGGCAAGGCCTGACAAGAAACGATCAAGCCACCTTTGATTTTTGCTAGAAATTCCTCTTTCGTCATTTACTTCTCTCCATTCACTAAATAAGGATAATCAAAGGGTAACATGGCGAAAATTATCTGTATAGACAAAAAAGTTCTTGTCTCAGAAATCCTCAGACAAGAACTTGACAAACTATTTTTCCTTCGTTACTAAACTCTGCTTCAGCTGCGTAACCTTTTCTGTATATGACCCAGCCTTATCATTGAAAAGTGCAGAAGTACCAACAACATAAAGATTTGCTCCGATTTTACTAATAGCAGCGGTCGTTTCCCGATTGATATTGCCATCTACTTCAATCAATGGCTTCACATTTTTTCCTTCAAGCTGACTATTCAGTCGTTCGAGCTTTTCTAAAACCGGCCATTGAAACCTTTGTCCAGCAAACCCGGGATTGACTGTCATCACAAGAATCAGCTCCAAAGAATCTAAATAAGGAAATATCTTTTCGATCGGCGTCTCGGGATTGATGGCAATCCCCGCCTTTATTCCCTTGCCGTGAATCTTCTTCAGCAATGCCTCAGGTTCTTCGGTCGTCTCAATATGAAAGGTCAGATAATCGGGCTGCAATGGTGCAAACATCTCGATATATTTTTCTGGATCAACACAAGCTAAATGAATATCAGTAGTGAATTGTTTCGTCTGAATGATCGGTTCCAAGACGTAGGGAGCCATCGCCAGATTATTGACATACACCCCATCCATCACATCACAGTGCAGCCAATCAATCCCAGCTACCTGCAAATCCAGCAGTTCCTGTCCCAACGCAAGTTGATTCCCACACATAATCGAAGCTGCGATCTTTTCCATTTTTCCCCTCCATCAATACCTTCCCAAAAAGTGACTTCATTTTGCTTCAAAAATCCTAAGATACCCAAACCTCATTGACACCATTATTTTTTGATACGCCATCAGTCAATGCTAATCGTGAAGAATAGGAAACATATCCATAGTAAGTCTGCGTGCTGCCATCCTCCCACGTCACGATAATTTGCACATTCGGATTGATCAGCTTTGTATCCGGCATATCAACAGGATGTTGACGAGTTGTTTCATAGCTCAAGACTTCTCCGCTGGCTCCCATGATCGTTGCCTTGCCAACATTTGGTCCGCCACTGGTATTTTTCTGTGTCACTTTGCCGCTCGAGCTGATTGTTAACGTTTTTTGTTTCTGACTGGTTTGTGAATAATAAAATCGATAGGTTCCCGCCCACTTGGCATACTCACCGGTGAACACTTGCGCATCCTCAGCTTCATGTGAATCCTGACTGGCTTCACTTTCTTCTTTTAAACCTGCCTCATTCTGCTTGGTTAGCTCATCCACCTCAGCAGCGACTTCTGAAAACTCGCTCTTCTCCAAATCACTGGCAGAAATACGTCTTAACCTGAGATTTGATTTTTTATACTCACCATCGTTCGTCAATTCTCTGGCTTCAGCAATGAGCTCATCATATTTACTGGTATCAGCTGAACTAGAAGAAACGGTTTTCTCTGGTATAGGGCGCGCAATATTCGGGCGGCTGGCTACCGCGAGACCAATCCCAACGATTGCACCCAGCAATGCCAGACCCAAAATTGCAAAGGGCCATTTGGGAAAACTAGCTTTTGGGGTATCAGAAGAATTTTTTGATGAACGAGTTCCCTCTTTCAGTTTCGTTCCTTGAATTCGTTTGGGTGATACATCATTTTTGGCAAATTCAAATCCGCAATGTTCACAAAATAGGGACTTGTCGCTATTTTCTTTTCCGCATCTCGGACATCGTTTCACTTTCGAAACCGCTCCTTTCCATTCATTTGGAAGATTATTCGTTTTTCTTACGTTCATTTTATCATATCAGTAATTTGAAGGAATAAGATTGAGGCTCACTCCATCGACCCACTTCCTCAAAAAAGGCAAGGAAATCTGATCAATGATCACATTTTCTTGCCTTTGCTTGCTCTATTTCACTTTTGTCGCGGCTAAGCTAAAATCAGCGATCGCGGTTCTGGTTTTTAGAATATCTGAAACATCCTTTGTTAATACAACGATAGCAAAAGGATTGTCCTCAGTAAGAACCAGCCCGATATCATTCTCAACGTTTTGCTGCTCACCAGTGACATTTCCCGCAACGACATCCTTCGGTAGTTGCGCACGGATCTTCGTACGGATCACTTGTCCCTTCATCATTTCCAACATCGTTTTTTGCGGTTCTTTTTCGCGACCATCATAGATTTTTTTCAATAGCTTCATACAGTCATTTAAGGAAGTGTAGTTGTCTTTGTCGGTGCTTCGAACGTTGATATCCACCATTCGACGCTCGATGACAGTATCTGGATAGCCTTGATCCTTGAAATAGCCATTCATATTATCCATGCCGTAATGATCAATCAATACATTGGTGGCATTGATATCGTTTTGCTGGATCATCGGCGTCAGCCACTCATTCAGCTTCTTGTCTTGGATGACTTGCTCACTACCATCTTTTTGCGCTAAAGCATAGTCCATAATGAACAGCTCGATTACGTTGGCTGCGATCGTCCGTTCGGAATTATTGCTGGAAAAATCCTGTTTATCTTTAAAATAATGAACGCCATAATACACCTTGCCGGCACTTTTGGTCAGAGTACTCGCATTTAACTTAGGAGTAGTTTTCTTAGCTTTAGCTGTGGTCTTCTTCGTGGTTTCCTGCTTTTTACTTGAACTTGATTTGGTGGTTTTTTTCTTAGAAGACTCTGTTGTTTTCTTCGTTTCTTTTTTCTTTTCAGAACTCTTTTTAGTCGTCTTCTTTTCTGATTTTTTTGTGCTGCTAGCAGTCGGTTTCTCCTTTGAAGATGAGGAACTCTCCTTAGCAGTAACTGACTCTTTTGGTTTTTCCGTTGGATTATTTAAAATGCGCGTCACGCCAAAATACATGCCCCCTGTTAATAAGAGCGCCGCCAGACCGATCACAACATATTTGCCTTTAGATTTCTCGTTTGGATCCGTATGTTTACCCAAAATTTTCACCTTCTATCTTAGGTTTATTCTTTCACTTGATTGTTTCTCGAATGCAAAATTATTCTTCACTCATTAATAATTAGTTTATCACATTCTCTTAGTAAAATAATTAATTTCGATACGGAATATATAATTTATAAACATTAACAAGGTCTAATCGTTGTAAGTTTTAAGACAGTTAGCTTTGTTTTGAATGAACATCATAAATAGCGTGGAAATGCAAAAAAGATCTCGCCTTTCACTAGCAGAAAGACGAGATCTTCGTTTCGTTTATTTGTTTTTGATTTTTGGATCGAGATAATCGCGCAGTCCGTCACCCACAAAGTTGGCACCGATCGACATGGAGAAGATCGCGATACCTGGGAAGGTGGATATCCACCAATAGTTCATATTATTGACCCCATCGGAAACCATCGAGCCCCATTCCGGTGTTGGCGGTTGGGTACCCAGACCTAAGAAGCTTAGTCCTGAGAAGGTTACGATCGCATTCCCGATATCAAGAGTCGCCATTACTAGGAGTGAGCCTAACGCATTTGGGACGATCTCTTTGACCAAGATTCGCAAATGACTCGCGCCTAAAACCTTTGAAGCAACGATGTATTCATTTTCCTTCAAGGTGATCACGAGACTCCGCATCAGCCGTGCATAGTTGGGCCACCAGATGATCGTCATTGCCAATACCGAGTTGAAAATACTTGGTCCTAATGCAGCGGCGATCACCATCGCCAAAATCAGCGGTGGAAAAGCAGCGATCAATTCAGCAAAACGCATCATGATATCATCGATGATCCCGCCGACATAACCGGCGATTCCGCCATAGATTGTTCCGATGACGATCGTGATACAGACAGTTACCAGTCCAGCCGTGATCGACACCCGACTCCCCATCAACACACGAGAGAAAACGTCACGTCCCAATTCATCCGTTCCTAAAAAATGTCCGGTTGAACCAGGTGACAGAAAGCGTCCTGCCATGTCCTGTGCCAGCGGATTCTGCGGTACGATCAATGGAGCGAGTATGGCGATGATCACCCACAACGAACAGATCACGATTCCTAATTTAAATAAAAAGTTTTTTTGTTTTAGTAGTCGTTTCATTAGCTGTACCTCACTCTCGGATCGATGACCCCATATAGAATATCAATCAGAAGGTTCAGTATCACATTGACCATCGCGATCAATAATGAAACACCACAGATTGCCGGAAAATCCAGCGTTGTTGCCGAGAGATAGGCGTATTGCCCGATTCCCGGCCACGAGAAGATTTTTTCAACAAAGACCATTCCGCCCAGCAAATTGCTAAAGCCCATTCCCATAACGGTAATTACAGGAATCAGCGCGTTGCCTAACGCATGGCGCAGGACGATCTGGCGTTGGGATAACCCCTTGGCTTTTGCTGTTCGAATATAATCTAGTGAAGAGACTTCCAATAGATTCGAGCGAGTTTGCCGCGAGATCAGTCCCATGGTAAAGAATCCAAGGACGATCGCTGGCAAAATCAAATGGGAGAGGGCATCATTTAACAATGTCCAGTTGCCGCTCACCAAAGCATCCCAGACATAAAATCCGGTCCCTCCAGTCGGCGCCGAGATCCGTGAACTGACTCGACCGCCTCCCGGAAACAGCTGCCATTTGGAATAAAACAGTAGTAGCATAACTAATGCGAACCAGAAGTTCGGGATCGAGACCCCGCTGATCGAGATAGTACGGACTAGATAATCAAACGGCTTGTTGCGATAGACCGCAGAGATGATTCCGAAAGTGATCCCGAACAAAACGGCAATCAGCATCGCCATGATGGATAGTTCCAAAGTCGCCGGGAAAAACTGTTTCAAATCACTGAGAACAGGATTACCAGTGCGAATCGAAGTCCCTAAGTCCCCCCGCAACAAATTGCTTAGATAGATAAAATATTGTTCCATTAGCGGCTTGTCCAATCCCCAGCGCGCTTTGTAAGCCGCGACTGCCGCAGGATCGCTCATCGCATTTGGACTCATATTCGACGCGATTGGATCACTGGGAACGAGATGTGAGATCATGAATACTAAAAACGTCACCCCAATGATCAAAAAGCAGACAAATAGTAAGCGCCGTAATAAAAATCTAGCCATATTCCTCATACACTTTTGCCCCTTGCCCTTTGGTTAGTTGATACTTACATCTTGGAAATTGATCTTTTGCACTTCGTAGTAGTTAATTCCTTTCAAGTTATCACGATAAGCCAATACTTTCGGATGCTGAACTAAGAATGCATATGGCATATCATTTGCCAGTAATTTTTGTAATTCTTCTGATGCTGCCACTCGTTTTTCTTCATCAGATTCTGTTTGGATCGTTTTCTTCAATTCTGCGATCTTCGTATTCGAAGTATCTGTCCAATTCGCACGCTCACCTACTGTGTCGCCTGGTAAGAACACTAATTGATTGTTGATCTCCATATAATCTGGATGCCAATGCATCAGCAAGAAGGCTTCTTTCCCTTCACGATAAGAATCGATGACGACGCCGATCTCAGAGGTTTCGATCTTGGCATTGATTCCGATTTTTTCTAAATCGTCCTTGATCTTTTGACCTAGCGTTGTCCAAGACATCCCCTCTGTATCAAAATTCGCCACGGTGAATTTCACTTCAAAGCCGTCCTTGTAGCCAGCTTCTTCCATCAATTTCTTCGCTTCATCAATATCTTGATAATCTTTTTCTTTTTCTAACGCTCCGGTAAATCCTTTAGGTACGATATCTAATGGTAATACCGCTTTATCACCAGAGATTTCCAATAACTCTTTATAGTTGATCGCTTTACGAACAGCTTCCTGAACCTTCGGATTGGCCATTGGTCCGCCGATTTTTTCATCTTGGTTCATCAATAGGAAGGTCGTTGTTGAGCCGACATAGTTCTTGATCTTCACGCCTTCTTGATCCTTCAATTGAGAAACGTTGTCCACACCAATGCCTAAAGCGATATCGATGTCACCTTGTTTCAACATTTGGATCTGGGTGTTCACGTCTGGGATTTCCTTACAGATGACTTTGTCGTTCTTCACTTCGCCCCAGTAGTTTTTGTTCTTCGTCAAACTAAGCTCTTCGTTTTGTTTCCATTTGTCCAAAACATACGCGCCTGAACCAGCAGAATTTGAGTTCAACCATTTTTCAGCCGTGTCTTTAGAAGATGCGTCTTCTGCATCAGTACCGCCATGTTCTTTGACCACTTCTGAATCAACGATGGCAAACGAGTTATTGGCTAATTTCACTAAGAAAGCTGCATCAGGTTCTTTCAGCGTAAACTTCACAGTGTAATCATCGGGTGTTTCAATACTTTCCACATTTTCCGTGTGATGTGTCGTATTACTCTTCAGATTTTTGGTCCGCATCACACTAAATTTCACGTCTTTTGACGTCAATTCATTTCCGCTTGAGAACTTCACGCCTTCCTTGATCTTGAAGGTATGAACCTTTTGTGAATCATCTAATTCGTGAGATTCCGCTAATGAAGGCTCTGGAGTCGATGATTCATAAGTCCGATACAAATAATCATACATCGCGTAATACACCATGTTTCCGTATACTTCATACCCATGGTGAGGATCCAAAGTTTTCAAGTCAGATGCCATCCCGACTACCAACGTCTTGTCGCCATCTCCACTGCCGCCACCATCGTTTGACCCATCTGTGCTGCCGCCACCGCCGCCACAACCAGCGAGAGTCAACATTAACAGACAAATGACGCTCCACAACATCTTGCTTTTTTTCATACCTTGTACTCCTCCTTGTTTTTATTCCTCTTTATTACATAAATGACAAGCCACAAAGTGATTGTCCTTTACTTCCGTCAGTTCAGGAACCTCTGTCTTGCATTTATCCATGACAAATGGACAGCGTGTATGGAACTTGCAGCCCTTTGGCGGATTCGCTGGACTTGGTACATCCCCGGTCAACACGATTCGATCTGTCTTTTCCTTATCAATAGTTGGTGCCGCTGAAATCAAGGCCTTCGTATAAGGATGCAGCGTATCGCCGTACAAAGCATCGCGATCTGCCAACTCCACGATGTTTCCCAAGTACATCACGGCGATCCGATCGCACAGGTGATAAACAACGCCTAAATCATGGGAAATGAAGAAATACGTCAGGTCCATTTGTTTTTGCAGCTCAACCAGCAGATTGATAACCTGCGCTTGGATTGACACATCCAATGCCGAAACAGGTTCATCACAGATGATAATATCCGGCTTCAACGCCAACGCGCGGGCGATCCCGATACGCTGCTTTTGCCCCCCTGACATTTCATGAGGATAGCGATGCTTATAATCAGGCGCTAAACCTACCATTGTCAATAAACGATCGATCTCAGCTTCAATCTCTGCTTTAGTCATATCCTTCTTATGGTGAATCTGGAAAGGCTCTGCCAAAATACCGCTGATTTTATTTCGAGGATTCAAGCAGGCGGATGGATCTTGGAAAACGAGTTGGACTTTCGTACCAAAAGCCTTCTTTTCCTGGCGATTCTTGAAGGCGCTGACATCTTGTCCATCAATAATGATCGTCCCATCCGTGATGGCGCCAAGGTTCAGCATGGTTTTTCCTAACGTACTTTTCCCGCAGCCGCTTTCGCCTACAATGCCAAACGTCTCACCCTTTTTCACCGTTAATGAGACATCATCGACCGCCTTCAGCGTGCCTTTTTTCCCAGTACTGTCGCGGATCTCAAAATATTGTTTGACATGCTCCATCTGAATAATTGGTTCTTGCGTCATCATTTACGTCGTCACCTCGGTCTCTTCTTCCGTCGAATACTTGAAACAACGAACCTTGCGTCCATTTTCAATCGTTGTGATCGCGGGGCGTTTTTCCTTGCAGATATCCATCGCATAAGGACAGCGTGGGTGGAAGCTGCAGCCCTTTGGCATTTCACTTAATTGAGGAACCACACCTTCAATGCTGCTGAGTTTCCCTTTTTGATCATTGATATTTGGAATCGCGGCGATCAAGCCTTCCGTGTAAGGATGCTTCGGATTGTCTAGTATTTCACGAATCAATCCCTGCTCCACTACTTTTCCGGTATACATCACGATCACTCGGTCGCAGACTTCAGACACAACCCCCAGATCGTGAGTGATCATAATGATCCCCATTTTCAAGCGGTCTCTCAATTCCTTCAAAACCTCTAAAATTTGCGCCTGGATCGTTACATCCAGTGCGGTCGTCGGCTCATCAGCAATCAATAGCTGCGAATCACAGGCCAAAGCCATAGCGATCATCACCCGTTGCCGCATTCCACCCGACATTTGGTGTGGATATTCATTGAAACGCTGCTCAGGTGCTGGGATTCCTACAAGCTTTAACAGCTCAATCGCCTTTTCCTTCGCATCCGCTTTTGAGATATCGGTATGAATCAGCATCGATTCGATGATCTGCTTGCCGCATTTATGAAGCGGATTCAAAGAAGTCATCGGCTCTTGAAAGATCATCGCTAAATGATGTCCGCGATACTGTCGCTTCTCCTTTTCCTTCATGGCAATCAGATCTTTGCCTTTAAACAAAGCTCTACCAGTGACCGTACTTGTCGCTTCATCTAACAACCCCATGATGCTCAAAGAAGTCACACTCTTCCCGCTGCCACTTTCCCCAACGATCCCTAATGTTTCGTTTTCATTTAATAGAAGATCTAAATTATTTACGGCAGTCACTTCTCCGTTATAGGTGCGAAATTTAACGGTGAGTTCTTCGACCCGCAGCAGTTCTTTCTCCATAAAATAATTAACTCCCTACTTTTTTATTTTTAAAATAAGGTTAAAAAATAACTGTAGACTCTCATAATTAAATCTGTCAGCATTTGTGTATTTATTCAGAATTTTCGAAAAATATTTTATTTTTTGATTATACCAGTTGCCAAAAGATTGTCAATATAAAGTTTTATCCACTTTTTTTAGAAATCCCACAACGACAACTTTAATCACTAATAACCCAAAAATGTTAGTTTTATTATTAGATTATCCTGAGTGTGTCTAATATTAAAAAACTGTATTTTATTATCACTCATTTTTCGTTCAAAATAATCCTCTGGAAATAACAAAACAAGAGCCTCAGACAGTTTCTTTTAAAAACTGTCAAAGACTCTTGAATGAATGATTTAGTTGACTGTTACATTAATTTCTCAAAGCGGCTTTCGATGACGCCTAAATGCAGCTGATCGAAATCTCTAAAGGATTGACACGGTGCTGCTTCTTTGTCGCAATCTTCTGCAATGTAGATCGGTTTGAAGCCCAGCGTTTTGGCTTCATCTAGTTGTTCCAAAGAGTTCGAGATGAAATTGACCTTCTGATGTGTCAGCTCCACCTGCAGAAAATCGACTAGCCCATGAGGAACCGTTCCAGCTTTTTCGCCATTGATCGAAAAATCTAAATAATCGGCCAAATGGTGGTCCAACAACACTTGATTCATCATTGCTTGATCGTAGAAAACCATGCCGATCTGTTGCTTGCGACTCTTCAGATAGTCTAGCAATTGATGGACTTTCGATTGATCTTCTTCCCGTAAAAAAATACTCTCACTTGAAAACACAAACGTTTCAATCATTCCGCTTCCTCCTACTCATTTATTTTGTGCATAATTTCACTAACAGCACGAAAATTTTTTGTTGCTTCTATTCTTTTAAACTTACCAAGATAAAAGAGATTCTTATCCTCCAAGTTGTCTCTTAACTTACAACATTTTTGAAGCGCTGTCAAATGATTGTGCAAGATTTAATAATTCCTCTGACGTCAATTCACCCTCTCTTTATCATTCTCTATAATAAAAAAATCAATTTCTACGTATGTTATCTATAGAAGAGCTTTTCCCGCCCATGCTATAATAAAAGCGAGAAAAGCCTTTCAATGTACTGTCTGAAAGGCGTGATACGATGGAAAAATACTTGCCGACGAACGATTTATTATTAAGGAAAATCGATTTCTATTCGCTAAAGGAGGAAGAACAGACGATGATTATGAATATTAACAAAACTGAAGCCATTCGAAACGCTGAGCTCTCCACCGCGAGAGAAGAAGGGATTGAAGAAGGGCTTTTAAAAGAAAAAAGGACCATTGCAGGAAAAATGTTGATGGCAAACCTTCCTTTTGAACAAATCGCAGAGTTCACTGGTTTGAGTCTTGACGAGATCAAAAGCCTGCAAGATAAGCACCATTAATCTCTACTATTAGTAAACAAGTAAACAGCACAAAAAGTCGACTTACGAGTGACTTTTTGTGCTGTTTCTTCTATATTAAAGGAGCTCTTTCACCATATCCAGCAGGGCTTTGACATCCTCTGGACGGGTATCGCCTGTTTCTGAATCAATGATCGAGCTATAAACGTGGGGAATCACTTTCTCTACACCCGCATCCAAGGCGATCTTGACGATTTCTTGGAAGTTCTCTAAATCAATCCCGCCAGTTGGCTCCAAATAGAAGTCATTTTCGGCGCAGGCTTTTGCCACCGCCTGATATTCTTCTTTATGGGCAAGTCCCTTCATTGGAAAATATTTAACGGAGCTGCCGCCCATATCCTTCAGCAAAGCAATCGCTGTTTCGATTGGAACGATGGCTTCAGTTACTTGTGAGCTCAACGGACCTGTTGCGATATTGACATAACCAGCTTTTCCGCAGGGCGATACTAAACCATTGATCACGGTATCCTTCTGTCCCAGCAGGGCACGAGAGGTTCCCACGCCAGTAAAGACTTGGTTCACATGCTGTGGTTGCAGCTCACTGGAGATACGTGAAACCATTGGACTTTGATTTGGATCACCTGCACCAAGACCAACGGATAGTGCATTCTCAGTTGCTGCCTGATACTTCTTCATATCTTCAATCGCAGCCTCATCGCTGTCGTAATTTTTCGACAGCACTCCTAAGACCACATGACCTTCTGCCGCTTCATAACAATCGCGAGCGTTTTCGACTGAGTTTGCTAATACATTCAGACACACTCGTTCTTTATAATATTTCGGGGTTAATGACATTTATATAAGCACCTTATTTCTATTAATATTGTTAGATATCATCCACTCGTATGGACTATCAGCTAGCTCATAAATAAAGTTTGAATTTTTCTAACGTAAAATTCAAATGATTTTCGTACGCATACCAATCCGGTAAAGCGTCCGAAGTAAAGGCTTTTCAGAAATCATTAGTGTTTCTCACATTCAGCTACTGCAAAAACCGGAGCTGGTAATCTCTTTTAATCGAACAATGATCTTATGCAGTTCATGCTGGTCAACAGAACGGATATCAAATTCGATGATACCGTTATTGGCTTGATATTCCCGTGTGTAGATCGCAGGATTTTCTGCTTTTAATGCCGCGATCACGTCTGCGGCTGAGCCCTTTTGCACTTTTACGCTGGCACGATAGATCTCTCTTCCTGCTCCGTCTTGCACGACCTTTGCTTCTAAGCCCTCTATTTTATTTAGCTCTTCGATAAAGGGCGCCAAACGCTGCTTCATGGAATCGCCAGTCTCGCTGCCGTAGTGTAAATGATCCACCAACGCCTGCGTAAAGCCTAGAATATTCTCCTTGCCGATCTTCATCGCGCGACCGATCCCTTTGCCCTGCAGTCGAATCCAGTCGATATACTGGGCTTTGCCGATCACTAGTCCGCTGCTGGGCCCTTCGATCGCTTTCGCGCCTGAGTAAATGACCAGATCCGCGCCAGCTTTACTGTATTGGTAAAGATCTTCTTCAGCTGCCGCATCAACAATCAGCGGCAGACCATGCTTCTTAGCGACCGCTGCTGCATCTGCTACCGTCAGCATACTCTTTTGCACCGTGTGATGGCTCTTGATATAGAGTATCGCCGCCGTATTTTCCGTGATCATCATTTCCACTTGCTCAGGTGAGCAGCCGTTAGCATAACCGGCCTCAACGACTTTACCACCGCCTAGACTGACCATCACTTCAACCGGCGTCCCATAATCAACATTGTGCCCCTTGGGTAAAATGATCTCCCGCTTTTTGATACGGTCGGTATAAGGATGATAGGCATGATAGCCGCTTCCTTCACCAATCAATGCTGCAACAGATTGCGCGATCCCAGCTGAGGCTGAGGACACGATCTGCGCATCCTCCACCTCTAAAAGCTTCGCTAAATAAGCTCCCGTCTGAATAAACAGTTCGCTCATCTCAAAGAAATGTTCACCGCCAAAGCGCTGTGTCGCTACAACATTTTCTGACACCTTTGACACACCTAAAATTGTCATTTTGCCTGAAGCATTGATGACTTCCTTTAAGCCAAATTTGTCATAACTAGTTGTCATAAACTGCGCCCCCAATAATTGTTTTCACCGGTATGATCAATTCCTTCGCTGTTCGCGTAAACCCATTTGAATCCATCAATATTTTTTCCCCATCTGCCAAATCGAAAATCGTGATATCTGCATCATAGCCAGTCTTCAATTGTCCCTTTTTCGTTAAATGGAAATATTTCGCTGGCACAGCGGTTACCTTATCCAGGATCTCTTCCCATGAATAGCCAACAACCCGAAGTTTTTCCATCGTTGTCGCCAAATCATAAACCGGTCCATTCTCACGATTGCGATGATAAATATCGGTACTGATGGACGTGGCTTTGATCCCTGCTTTCAACGCTGTTTCTGCCACATGGAAATTAAAGCTGTCGGTGCCGTGACCGATATCGAAAACAATCCCTTTTTCATAACCCGCTTTCGCAAAGTCCTTGATCTGATCGGTCTCCTTATCTAGAATCCCATTCGGTTTGCCATTGAAGCAATGGGTCAACACATCCCCTTCATCTAAGACCTCCAAGATTTCTCGCAGCTCTGGCGGTGCCGAGCCAATATGGATCATTAATGGAAGGTTTTGGTTTTTCCGCTGAATATCCTTCGCCAATTCCAACGGTGTGATGCCATTTTCACCAATGACAGTCTTGCTCATGCGCGCCTTGATTCCTACGATAAATTGCGGAAGCTTAGCTAAGCAATCATGCACAAGGTCCGCCTGAATCTTCGTCAAATCAGCTAATTCATCCTGCTCAACGATGCCCCATTTTGAAATATTGACCAGTGCATAGACATTAGTCTTTACATTCTTAGCGATCTCGTAAAAGTCACCGATATTTTCTGCGCCAGTCGTACCAGCGTCAATCACAGTCGTAACGCCTTTGGTCACACCGATTTCATCTGGATAATCATAGTAGAGCGTCATTTTTTCATAGCAATGAACGTGATCATCAATCCAGCCGGCGGATATATAATGCTCCCCTGCTAAGTCAATGATTTTTTCCGCTGATGATTCGATGTTCTTATCTACTTTTAAGATGACGCCGTCTTTGATTGCGACTTCGACTGTTTCCCCAGTGATCAGTTTTCCATTTTTGATTAGTAAATCAAACATCCTTTAGCCCTCTTTCTACTGAAGCGCAACTGGGAAGATCGTACCAAGTACCATCGCTCCAAGAATCGCACCACCAGCAATAGGTTTCTTCCAAGCATAAAAGCCTAACGCTCCTAAAGTCGCGCCAATCCCGATCGGAATCGATGCTCCGCAGGCACTTAAGATAATCAATGGACCTAAGAAACGCCCCGAAGAATTACCAGCACCCATCATGACATCTGCGCCAAAGGTTGAGTTCGCCTGATTGATCGTGAACTTCCGAATCAAAATAATCACACCGCCGACTAACAGTCCTAAAACAGCTCCAGTCAATAATGACAAAGCAAAGTTATCGATCGGTGCGCGAATCCCCATACTCAAGAAGATCGCTGGAATCCCGATACCAATACCCGTTAAGATCGATCCGCCCAAGTCAAGAATCCCTACCAATGAGCCTTCCAAAATACGTGCAAACAAGAAGCTTGCGCCAAACGCTGCTGCCGCTCCATATGAACCACCATCTAATCCCGCCTTCAGCATCGCTACGATGGATACTTCATTAAAGGCTCCTACTCCGTGTACAACATACATATGGGTTCCAGCAAAAACAGCCGCTGCCATAATTCCAACAGTGATTGGAAATGCCCAATCCGCATACCAGAAGCTTTTCGCTTTTTTCTCTTCAGAAAGCATCGCTTGTTCCCTTTCCAATTCTTCCGTGTTATCCATTTGTTTCCCTCCTATATCTTGTTAACATTCTCTTACTAGTCAATAAGGCTAACTCCTACTTAAGAACGCATTTTTCAAAAGAATCGAAAAATGAACTTTTCGTCGCCTCGCATACGATTCCACTAACCACGCTGAAGCATTGAGTGGAACTCGCAAACTGGCATCCTATAATGAATTTACTTATAGTAAAATTATTCTCACCTTATCTATCATTCTGCTAAATAGTTGAATCTACCCAACAACTTTTTCATTTTTTAACTCACCCGTTCAGAGCTGTCTTAGCTCAACCCAAGCATTTTATGGATGTTTTCCAACCATTGTGGTGCTTGTAGTTTGAAGCTTTCCAATACTTGCAAGTCGAAGCCGCGGAAGAAGCCGCTGAATACGAATAGTAAGATGATCGCGCCCATCATCATCTTCGTTACTTTTGACCAGCCGATTTCATCGACACCTTTACCGATTAAGATTCCGAGTACCACCCCTGGAACGGCATTGCCCATAATCAATTGTGCGATTCCGCCGAATAATGTACCCCAGAATCCAGTCCGTTTTCCTGCGTCTAATGCTGCCAACCAGAAAATCACGGGCATGACGATATTAATCAAAGTAGTTGCTGCTGGAACTAATACCGCTACCGCAGTGACTTGCAGTGCTGCTGGAATAGCTGCTGCGGTTGAATTTAAGAATGCGACAACAATTGCTCCTACCACCGCTCCAACAAAGCCCATTTTCCGAGGATCATGCATCGTTTCTGTAACATTTTTATTTTTTGCTAATAAGACTGAAGCTGCCCAGTTGGGAATGATCCGATGTGTGACGTCCTGTGTAAATGCTCCGGCTCCAACCGTTGAAGCCCAAGCATTGAAGAAGAAGCCTAGCCCGAATGAAAAGTGCGATGCCGGGTCTCCCATACAGGCATTCATTTCACCTAATGTACGGAAGGCACCCAATCCTTGCGTACTTGGCGCATGGAACATCCGCGCTGCTCCCATCGAAGCAGAAAACCCGAGTAAGCCGCCAATGATGATTGATTTAATTAAAATTACTGTAAACTCCACTATCTTTTTCCTCCCTTTACTTATAGTCTTTTGGAAATAACCGGAATCTGAATGCCATCAGGATCATCTGTCGCTTCCTGAGTAAAGGCTACTTCATTTACTTGAAGCGTCGTCACATTGACCGTCACTTCCAACTCCACATGATAGCTCGTTCTTTTTCTTGGAAAGAAGAAAAAGAGAAAACGTTCCTTATATGTCTTTTCAACTGCCTTGATAACTTCTACTTCAATCGGTTCAATGCGTAAAATGACTTCTGACTCCTGCATCATTTTCTTTTGGATTTGACCCAAGGCACTTGCAAACGCATGCTGTTTAGAATCGCCCGTGCCTTCGACTGTCACGATGACTTGTTGGCAATCTTGAATACTCATTTACTCATCTCCCTAATTATGTTTCTTTTCAAAAGCTTCTACTAGACGTTTGCCTAATTCTTCCTGATCCATAAAACCGAAACCTAAAACCGTTTTGCCATCATTGATCGCTGTGATGCCTTCTTCGATGGAGCGCATGCCATGCCGTTCAGGATAACCGTACTTGGTTGAAGCTGTCAGCGCTCCTGCTCCGCCGCTACCGCAGAATGAAATCCCCATGTCGGCATTTTCCTGCTGCATCACATCGCCTAAACGCATGTCTGCTCCCATTCCTGGAACAACGACTGCTCTGCCGCCTGCTGCTTCTACACCTTTTGCTACGTTTTGTCCTTTACCCATACGGTCTGCGATTACTACTGTGATCATTTATTTTTCCCCCTAAATTTAATTTTGTTTGGCTGTTTCAAAATGAATCGATAAAACATACATCTCGTCTTGCGATAGATTGTCGATTTTCCTGACGACACCATCGGCTAGCTTCAACGCTTCGTTAGATACTTCATTGAACATTTCAGGATCAACTTCTGGAATCGTCTCCTGCTCTTTGGAACGTTTTATCATTTCATTTAAATGATTGATTAAGATCGTCCATTGTAAATCCGTTGGTGTGATGGACAATTTCATTAGTTCCTCTTTTAACCAATCGGTTAGCTCTTCTAATTCTTTCTGATATTTACTAGTTGAAATAATTTGTAACGCTTCTCCAGTCACGGTTTCTCACTTCCTTCTTTATCCTATTGCTAGATACCATTCTGTTTGTCCATCATTGCTTTTCGGCTTATACACGAAAACAGAACAGACATCTTTTTGTGCAAACACTATCCTTTGATATAAGCAAATAGAGCATTGATCTCCGACTGATTGATGGTTAAATTGTGTTCCGCGAATAGCTGCTCTATCTGTTTGTTGTATGACGCAGAAGCAGTTAGCGCTTCGTCCGTCTTGTTTCCTTCCATCATGTATTGCTGATCAAAGGTAATGCGATGAACCATCAAGAATACATGCAATAAGAAGGCTTCACGGTATTCTTGATTGAGCTGCTCTTGAAATAGCAGTAATAATTTTTCGTAGATCGTATACGCCTGCAAAATCAGCTCCTTGCTGA
Organism: Enterococcus sp. GPZ-007; assembly: GCF_059374735.1. Lineage (NCBI taxonomy): Bacteria > Bacillati > Bacillota > Bacilli > Lactobacillales > Enterococcaceae > Enterococcus > Enterococcus sp. GPZ-007. Next base: position 32,670 of record NZ_JCAFYN010000004.1, read on the forward strand.
AGTCCTCTAATGAGGTTCGGTTGCTTGCCGGCTCCAACCGCAATTTCTTCGTTCCTTTTTGTGGTGACTGGCTCAAGATTTTTTTGACTGCCTGCTGGATCTTTTCTAAATCCTGCTTGGTTGGCAGCGGATGAACTTTGACAAACTCGCTATCCATCCCTTCGATCGGAAAAATACTGATAACCAATTCTGGTTCCTTCTGCTTGATGATCTCCTGCGCATTCAGCACAGAGGCAAAAGCCGCGATCTCGATATTTGAGAGTTCTTCCGAGATTTTCTGCTTGATTAGACTTGTCACCCCTAAACCGGTGGAACAAACATAGACGGCTCGGACACTGCGCAGATCCGCCGCCTTCTCATAAGAAACGAGAAAGTGCAACGCGATATAGGCGATAAAGGAATCGTTAATCAATAAGCTCCTCCCTTGAATCTCCCGCCGGACGACCGTTTCGATTGCATCGAACAATTCTGGATACTTAGCCTTGATATCATCCTTGAAGGGATTGTACTCATTCACGAATTTTTGCTTGCGGGATAACCGCATTGATAAATGAGCATAGAGATTCGTCAACAGCTGTGGATCATTTGAAAAAGAATAGTTGATCTTTTTACTTACCTTCTGAATCAGATTCTCCGTCAAGGTCATGACATCCTGCTGCGGATCATTTTCGAAGGTATCGCTGTAGATGTAGCGATACTCATCCTCGAACAAGGGCAGCTGATAATGTGCAAAAACTTGCTGCATCAATAAGTAAGAGAGTTCCCGCTGCTCTTTTGGATCATTTAACAGCTGGTAGCGACCAATCGTGTATTCGTTTTGCAGCCGTACAGTAGCAATCGCTACACGAATCAGCATGTTCAGTAATTCCGCGTAATTCAGTTCCGCCGTGTCGATCTGTTTTAACAGCTGACGCATGTCGCCTAAGACTTGATTGAAGACTTCTTGAAATGCTGTCCCTTTGGCCGAATACAGTTCGTAGCCCTCTTGCTTTTCACTTTGCAGGAGCAGCTCCATGATCTTGTAGATGTCGTAATCAGTTAAATCTTTTTGCAGCACCTCTTCGATCAATAGCCGGATCTGATGCTCTGGACCCGTAATCAAAAAACCTTTGCGGGGCAATCGCTCAAGAGTCATCCCCTGAGAAACAAGACGCTGTTCTAAAACATCCAAGTCGTTGAGGATCGTATCCTTGCTGACCATCAAACGCTCCGCCAATTCAAAAGAAGTAATCGCTTGATTCGTCAGCATCAAGAAGATACTCAGACGATCCAACCGCAGGGTTTGATCCGCGAACAACTCCAGCCGATCGACATCCATCAATTCACTCTTTAATTTGATCCGTTCAGAATCACTCAGCTCCAACCAAACGCCTTGGCTCCTTTTGCTGGTCAAATCCTGATTCCGTTCTTGAAGCCACAAACGAATGCTGTCCAGATCATATTTGATGGTGCGCACGCTTACATTTTGCTGATCCGCCAGCTCTTTGGTGGTCCTTGGGTCTGAATCCTCCAGCAACTGAAGCAATACCTGAATCTGTCGTTTCGTGATTTGTTGCATAATACTCTCTCCTTACACGTTTAACTATAGTGATTTCTTTTTCGTGTCACAATATGAAATGATTGCACTTACTCTAGTGCAAAAAGTCTTTATTTCATGGGGGATACAGTATTTTGTTTAGAAATGCAATGAGAAAAGGGCAAAATTTGTGACAATAACTAGCACCTTCATTGCACTAATCCCTTTATAAAGTTATCATCTTTCACATAAGAACGGGCACCTTATCCAAAATCTTTTTTTCTCGTTAAAAAAATCAATAAAAACGGACGCGCTCCATTAATCATGGAATCGTGTCCATTTTTATTGATACTTAGTGAGATCGTCAACAATAAGAAGTCTTGTTATTATGTTACTAAAAAACACAAAAAGCTAGAAGGATCAATCACGAAATTGATCTTTCTAGCTTTACACAGGTCATTTTTTTATTTCATCAGTTTTCTCAACACATAGGACAAGCCAAACCACAACAATAGGCTGACTAGGATCGTAATGATCCAACCAGAGGCGTTATGCTCCAGTGGCAGCGGCATGTTCATTCCGAAGAAGCCGGAGACGATCGTAGGAATCGTCAAGAGAACGGATAACACCGTCAAGATTCGCATCGTATCGTTCAAGTTGTTGTTCAGGACATTATTGTAGGTACCAGATAATTGCTGCAAAATCTGAGAAGACAACTGTGTCATCTCCACTAACTGCTGCGCCTCGATCATGACATCATCCAAGCTTTCCTTTTCCTGATCGCTCAACCGGCGATAGATCCCATGACTTTTGATCTGCTGCACTAATAGCACATTTTGCCGAGAGGCCGTCACGAAATAAACGATCCCAGTCTCTAAATCCGATAATAGCAATAAATTCTGCTTCGTTGTCTTTTCTTTTAATAAGCTGCTGATCCGTTTGCGCTCCCGGTCCATTCCTTCCACAAAGGGGAAATATTGGTCCGAAATAATGAAAAGACTGCTAAATAGCAATTCAAACAGCGTGCTGTTGGGATTCTTCTCCAGATAATTTTTAATTTCAAAGTAGAGGTATTTGCTTTGCTGATTGGTTACGGTGATCAACGTGCGATTCACCACGATGAAGGTCATGGGGACAGTTTCATAATGATTATCAATCTTGCGTCGATTCGGCGCATTGAATATCAGCAGCAGCACATCAGTCAACTTATCATAGTCTAAATGCGCTCGCTCGTTACGGTCCAATGAGTAATCAACAAATTCATTATCGATCCCGTAATCCCGATACAGATTCTTCAGTTCATCCGCATTTTCCGCCTCGACATTGATCCAGCTGTTCATTTTATTGTTAAACACTTCTTTTGTATACATAGGCCTGTCTCCTATCTGTCATGAGTCCGTATGCATTCTATCATAGAACAGGCTGGTTGTATCCTCAGAATTTCTGGAAGGTTGGCTCTTCCGGGAAAAATGTCACTTTTTGGAGTCATAGTACAATGGCTTTCTTATTACCCATAAGATGCGTTTCAGTTACAACAGAATGTCACTACTTTGATGGAAAACATCGACATTCTATTCCAACCCAAGAAAAGCCCGCATAGCAGGTTGAATATTTGATATGTAAATATTGTATTATTTGGCATTTATCAGCAAAATTAAGCCGAACGATTGCATCTCTATTCAAGGAGATAGAATACAATCGTCCGGCTATTTAATTATTATTCGAGCTGATTCTTGTTTTTTATTCGATTTATTTTAAAAGCATTTAGCTCATTTTGCTTTTTGGGTCAGCCCCTTAGGTAATTGAACAAAACAATAACTTTTTTTTTTGCATCGTACAACAACAGCAAGATTCAATTGTAAATTATTTTCTGACTGTCAAAACTCTACCTCCAAAGCGATTTAGACCATTTTGAATCGTAAAAAAGCTCCCATCATTTTATTACTTGAACTAAATTTTGATCGACATATTTAGCAACCACCATCAATAAATATACGGAATCCTTTACTCTTATTTGGAATCCAAAACCTCTTGCAAAGGGAGTTTTAGTATTCTACATTCAAATCAATTACTTACTTGAAGCAAAATTGACTCCTCATCAATCGGCCCATCTAAACTATTTTTATTTATTTCTTGAAATTCTGTATAATTTGTGATGACCACAGGCGTAATTGTCTGGTAACCTGCTTCCTTTAAACCTTCAAAGTCAAATTCCATAACTAACTCACCTTTTTTGATTGGGTCCCCTGCTTCTTTTAGCATTGTGAATCCCTCTCCATCAAGTTCAACTGTATCAATACCAATATGAACCAATAATTCTAATCCATTTAATGATCTAAACGCTACCGCATGTTTCGTTCGAAATACGAGTGCAACTTCTCCATCAAAAGGTGCATAGAGTTTGCCTTCAACAGGATCAATCGCCACCCCTTTTCCCACTATCTCATCAGAGAACGTTTTATCTGGTACAGTCTGAATATCCAACAGTTCCCCTCTTAACGGGCTCGCCACCTCTTCATAAAAACCTTGAGTACCAATCACTGGATCACCTACTTCGATCGCTCCTTCATTTTTTCCTTTTTTCTCAGATGCTGAATTTCCTTCCAAAGGATCAAATTTCAAAAACATCGTAAAACCAAAAGAAAGAACGAAACTTACTGCTAAAGCAATGATAATCGCGATCAAGCCTTGAGTATTTCCATCAGGCGCTATATAAGTGGGTAACACTAAAATATTTGGTGCGCTAAAGGAATACGTTCTGACACCTAACAGCACTCCAATGAAGCCAGCGATTCCTCCCGCCAGCATTGCTGCATAAAATGGTTTTTTCAATTTGAAAGTAACCCCAAACATCCCCGGCTCTGTAATGCCAAATAGTGCTGAAATTCCTGTTGAAGCAGCGATTGATCTTTGTTCATTGTTTTTGGTCTTAAAGAAAACAGCAAATATTGCACCGGCTTGTGCAATATTACTAATCAAACAAAACGGCAACCAGAAGTTATCATATCCTGTATTCGCCAGATTTTGAATAGCGATCGGCATTACGGTAAAATGCATTCCTGTCATTACCAGCAATGGATTAAAGCAAGATAAGACAAACCCAGCCACTGGACCAGCTGTTGAAAATAACCAATCTAAACCACTCGATAAGTAATTTCCGATATAATTTCCTAACGGTGCCAAAATAAGTAAAGAAATCGGTACAGTGATAATCAACGTAACTACAGGCGTGATAATAAAACGAAAAACATTTGGAATATATTTATCTGCAAAATGATAGATATAGCTCATCAACCAAATCGTCAAAATGATCGGTACCACCGAAGAACTATAACTCAAATAAGGAATCGAAAGACCAAAAAATTTCATTGGTGCTAAACCTTCTGCTGCTCCATTAATCAACGTTGGGTAAAGCAAAACGCCCGCAGCAGATAAGCCGATATACTCATTGACCTTAAACTTTCTTGAAGCAGAAACAGCAATCAAGAAAGGCAAGAAATAAAACGCGGCATCAGAGATCATAAAGAAAACAGTGTAGACACCCGAATCCATTTTCACAAGATTAGCAAGTGAGAGGACTGTTAATATACACTTCATCATCCCAGCTCCAATGATTGCTGGCAAGATCGGTGTAAAAATTCCTGAAATAACTTCTAGAACTTCATTAACTGGATTGACTCCTTTTTTACTTTTTTTCACAGTCTCTTGTGGTGCGTGATTTCCTACTAATTTTTCCACTTCCTTGTATACTTCAGCGACATCATTTCCAATGATTATTTGATATTGGTTCTTTTTATCTTGTGTTCCTAGCATCCCTTTGATCGCTTGAACTTTTCCATCATCAACTATTGAATGATCAACAAGATTGAAACGAAGTCTCGTCGTACAGTTCCAAACCTGCTCGATATTATCAGTGCCTCCAACAGCTTCAATTATTTTTTTAGCTAATTCATTAAATTTCATCTTTAGTCCCCCTTGCTTTCTCACCATTACTAGCGATCACTTGTTTGTACCAATCAAACGAGGCCTTTTTACTCCGCTTGAATGACCCCTTTCCGTTATCATCCAGATCAACATGAATGAAACCATAACGCTTAGACATTTGGCCTGTTCCAGCACTGATAATATCAATGCAGCCCCATGGGGTGTATCCCATAACTTCTACGCCATCCTTAATTGCTTCACCAACCGCATCGATATGTTCATTTAAATATTTGATACGATAATCATCCTCGATAACGCCCGATTCATTTGGAATATCCACCGCTCCAAGACCGTTTTCAACCACAAAAAGAGGTACTTGATAGCGATCATACAACGTATTCATCGTAATTCTTAACCCCATTGGATCAATAATCCAACCCCATTCGCTTTTCGGAAGATAAGGATTTTCTAAACTAGAGAAAATATTACCGTCTGACTTCTCCGAACTTGAAAGAACTTGCTGATCTGCAGAGACAACTTTCGTTGAATAGTAACTAAAACCAATAAAATCTACTGTATGTTTCAAAATCTCTTCATCTTCTTTTTCCTGTTTGATCACCAACTGCTGTTCTTCAAAGAAACGACGGCTATAGCTAGGATACTTTCCTCGTACTTGAACATCAATGAAAAAGAGTCCTTCCCTATCCATTAGTTTAGCTGCCCAAATATCATTCGGATTGCACGTATTCGGATATGCCTATCCTGCCGCCAACATACACCCTATTTTATTTTCTGGATCAATCTCCCTTGCCTTTTTCGTCGCAAGAGCTGAAGATACTAGCTGATGATGAGCTGCTTGGTATTTTGCTTGTAATGGGTTCTCGAATTTTTCTGGATCAAAACAGCCTCCTAAAAATGGTAACACCTGCAAAATATTGATTTCATTAAAAGTCAGCCAATATTTTACCTTTCCTTTGTAACGTTCAAACATCACTGTAGCGTACCGAACAAAGAAATCAATAAGCTTTCGATTTGTCCAGCCATCGTATTTTTCATATAAATAAATGGGCGTATCAAAATGATTCAAGGTAACCACTGGTTCAATGTTGTATTTCAAACATTCATCAAACAATTCATCATAAAATTTCAATCCTGCTTCATTCGGCGTCTCCTCATCACCGTTTGGAAAAATTCTTGGCCAGCTGACAGACATACGCAAACATTTGAAGCCCATCTCAGCGAACAGCGCAATATCCTCTTTAAAATAATGATACCCATCAATAGCATGATGACTAGGATAGTAATTAAATTTTTGCTTCATTGCTAATTCTGGATGATACATAACGTGGACACGATTTTCATCTTTATTAGGTAAGAAATCTACTGGTCCAAGTCCTTTTCCACCTTCCTTATACCCTCCTTCATACTGATTGGCAGCAATTGCTCCGCCCCATAAAAAATCTTCATTAAATACTGACATTTGTTTTCCTCCTTATATTTTCTCACCATTTGTTGCAATGACCGTCTTATACCAGTCAAATGATTTTTTCCTATAGCGATTCCCTGTACCTTTACCCAAATTATCGTAATCAACATAGATGAACCCATAACGCTTTTCCATTTCTTGTGAAGAAGCACTAACTAGATCAATAGGCCCCCAAGCACAATACGCGAACACCTCTACTCCATCCTTCACACATTCCTTCAACTGTTGGATATGGTTCTTTAAATAATCAATTCGATAGTCATCATACACTGTTTTATTCTCTAATTTGTCATACATTCCTAAACCATTTTCGGCAATCATGATAGGCTTTTCATAACGATCCCAATACTTAGAAATACAATGATACAAGCCTTTAGGGTCAATAGCCCAGCCCCATGGATTCGCCTTTAAATATGGATTCGGACTTACCGCGAAACGATCATCTCCATTCTTCTCAATCGAAACCATCTGAGAAAAGTAATAAGAGATCGCTAAAAAGTCCATTGTATGCTGCCTCAACAGCTCAGCATCCTCTTCAGTCCATTCAATCGTATACTGATTTTCAGCAAAAAAACGTAAGATATAACCCGGATATTTCCCACGAAACTGGACATCCGTCATATAATAACTCATCCGATTATGTTGTAAAGCAAGCACATTGTTTTCTGGATCACTATTTTCTGGATAAGCAGTCAAATCTGCTAACATTGTTCCTATTTTCAGCCTCGTATTGATCTCACGAGCTGCTTTGACGATCTTTGCGCTAGCGATCATCTGATTATGGATTGCTTGATACAAAGCTTCCTGCATGTTCTCTACTTGATCAATACATATCCCCGTCGAATTGAATGGTTCGATTTGAAATAAATTAATCTGGTTTATGACAATCCAATATTTCACTTTTTGCCCAAAACGTTCCAGAAGCGTTTTTCCGTATCGGACAAATAGATCAATAACCTGACGATTATGAAATCCACCATAGTTTAGTGTGAGATTCACTGGTATCTCATAATGAAGCATCGTAACAATCGGCTCCATTCCATTTGCAAGGACTTCATCCAATAAACGATCATAAAAAGCCAATCCGGCCTCGTTTGGTTCAATCTCATCGCCATTCGGAAAGATTCGTGCCCAATTAATTGATAATCGGAAGGTCTTGAAGCCCATTTCCTTTAAATAGCTTAAATCCTTCTGATAGCTATGATAAAAATCAATTCCATGTCTCTTTGGATAATACTTTTCGTCATCATGAATCGCGTCCAACACATGTGCTTTGGTCCTATTAGAGACATGCAATTTGGAGGTATCACTTTGAGGATCATAATAAAACAAATCCGCACCACTCATTCCTTTTCCATCTATATTCCAAGCACCTTCAATTTGATTTGCAGCAATTGCCCCACCCCATAAAAAATTTTCTGGGAAACTACTATCGTCCATCCTATCTCTCCTTCCAAAATAAAAAGGCGATACCTCAAATAAGTCTTTGCTAAAGACTCATCTAAGGTATCGCCTGCCTAACAGTAACAATCCTTTTGTTATTAACTTTCAATGACACGTTGAAGATGTACCATCAAGTAAAATTTTTCATCATCACTGACATCAATCTCATAATTTTCCTCCATGTATTGATTGATTTTTTCAACACATGCATAGTTTTTTGGCAAAGATGCTGCCAACTGCTTTAACATGGAGATGTTTGAATTCGGAAAATCAGCATGCGTGACTGCTCGATGAGCGAAAAACTTTAAATGAACCAAAAATCGCTCATAAGAAACACTATCTTTACTCAATTCAATCGAAAAATGATACTCTACAATGCTTAATATATCTTTGACTATCTTTGGAATTTGCATAGTTTGATGCATTTTTTCTTGTTTCTGTTGGGCGTTCACAAAATGAAGCGCAATAAATCCCGCCTCATCCTCAAGTAAACTAACACCATTTTGTGCTTCAATCAATTTCAACGCATGAGCAGCAATTTCGAATTCCTGCGGGTAAATTTTCTTGATCTCCCACAGTAATGGATTGGATAAATCCATTTGAGCCTTATGACGTTCCAATGCACTTTCAATATGGTCATTTAAACTCAAATATAAATATTTGTTGAGTTGTAGCCCTAATTTTTCTTCACCATATTCAATGATTTTTTCGATCATCTCTAATTGTGATTCAGAAATAGTCATCAAAAAATCCGCAAAAGAATCTGTATTCTTGGTTGATTCCATTCGATATATTTTTTCGATTTTCTCCTCATCCACAAGCTCCCCCGGGCGAGAATTAAAAGCTATCCCATTTCCGATTAGAATAATTTCATTTCCTTCTCTATCGGTGGTCATCAACACGTTATTATTAAATTTTTTTTTGATAATCATCTTCAATGAATCCACCTTTCCAGCCTAAAAAAAAAAAACACGCAAATACACACATTCTTGTGGTATCGCCTGCCTTGCCAATAACAATCCTATTTATTCAATTATTTGGTAACGCCTACAAATAAAATATATCAGCATAAATACATATTGTCAACATCTTATTTTATTCCATAAAAAAAGTCATATACGTGTTATATCTAGATTTTCTGTAAAGACTGCAATGCATGGTCATTTACGAAAACGAGAACAATTGCTTTGTTACTCAAGATCCCTAGATAAAAAGCACCCACTTCCTTCCTCAAAGGATAGTCGGTGCTTACCATTGAAGGAACTATTCATTCCCATACTTCAGCTCTTTTGAATCAACACTAATCTGTTCAAAGACCGCCTCATGCAACCGATAGCCCTGTCCCCAGCAAGTCTCGATGATCGGGCCTTGGATATTCTGGGCAGCCAGCTTGTGCTTTAATGCAAAAAAAAAGATTATTCTCTCTCATCGATACAGTCATCATCGAGATACAGAGACTGTTATCAAGGATATCTATGCTGTCATTCGTCGATTTTAACAGATTCCAGCTGACTTAAAACTGATCGTCAACGACAATCCGATCTACAAAGTTGGCCGAGAAGTTCTTCGCTCAACAGGGCATTGATTTCGAGGTAATCCAAGTCATTCGGCTCACCAATGAAGACGAAGTATCACAGGAATACCAACCATTGAAACAGATTATTGAACGTTTGAACCGCACATTCAAAGTAAACTATAAGCCGTTAGGCCGCTTCCATTCTGAAGCGACCTCTTGCCAAAGTCACGCTAATTGTTACCTATTTCAACCTTCTTCGTCCGCATTCCAAGCTAGAAAAGAAGTCGCAGGCCGATGATTTTACCAGAGCTCGAAACGTATGACGACATACCTCAGAAATGGATTAGTCTCCTGACGATGTCGGAACAATTTATCAATGATCAACAGGCAGCCTAACGACTTTCGATAATGGGTTGCCTTGACAAGAATAGGCGCAGCGCACACTTGACCATCCGTAACAATTGCTTACACTGGATGACTGAGGATGAGCTTTGTCATGCTTTTTTCGTATAACTGGGCGCTCCGCTCTGACACAAGCCATCATCAATGCTTTGCCATTGATGAGCCCTCTTTTGATGCTTACGAGCAAAAAAGAAAGAGACGATCGCATTGATTGATCGCCTCTATACTGATTTGTAAATACTTTTATTAAATTCTCTTCAGAAGATAGAATGCACTTTCTTCTATTTCAATTATTTTGAAAGAGAGATTACCTCGTGAGTATCATTGTCAAAAAAATGACCCTTATTTAAGTTAAAGGCTAAATCAACGAACTTACCAGGCTCATGAAAGTCTCGTGCATCTACTCTTGAAATAAATTCATTGTCACCTATCCGAGTGTAGAGCATTGTTTCGGCACCCAATAACTCGGAGACCACAACTTCAGCTCTAACCGTTGCTTCTGGGGTCGATTCTAAAACGATTTGTTCTGTATGAATATCTTCTGGACGAATGCCAAAAATCAGCTCTTTTCCTTCGTATCCTAGTTCTACCAAAACCTTATTTTTCCCTTCTGGTACGGTAAGGTTAAGTCCGTGGTTATTCGTAATACGACCATTCTTTAATTCGACACTAAAGAAATTCATCGCTGGGGAACCAATGAACCCAGCAACAAATACATTTTTCGGTGTATTGTAGACTTCCTGAGGTGTCCCGATTTGTTGAATAAATCCATCTTTCATAATAACAATTCGATCTGCCATCGTCATCGCTTCTGTTTGATCGTGTGTTACATATATTGTTGTAGTGTTTAGACGTTGGTGTAATTTAGCAATTTCAGCACGCATGGCTACACGTAGTTTAGCATCTAGATTGGATAGTGGTTCATCCATTAGAAATACTTGCGCATCTCTAACTATCGCTCTACCTAATGCTACGCGCTGACGTTGCCCGCCAGAAAGTGCAGCCGGTTTTCGATTAAGGTATTCCGTTAATCCTAAGATAGAAGCAGCGTTCTCAACCCGTTGTTTTATCTCTTCTTTTTCAAATTTTCTTAACTTCAAACCAAATGCCATATTGTCAAAAACTGTCATATGGGGATACAGGGCGTAATTTTGGAAAACCATCGCAATATCTCGATCTTTTGGTGCGACATCATTCATGACCTGACCGCCAATATGTAATTCCCCCTCTGAAATGTCTTCTAATCCAGCGACCATCCTTAAGGTTGTCGATTTTCCACATCCAGACGGTCCTACAAAAACGATAAACTCTCGATCTGCAATGTCCAAATTAAAATCAGTGACAGAGTAATTCTCGTTATTTGCATATTTTTTATGAATCCCTTTTAATGCTACTTCAACCATGTCTCTCCCTCGTCTTTCATCAACAATCAGAAAAAGAAACCGTTTTCTGATTGTTATTCAAATGAAGCGGCTAAATACTTAACCGCTATTACGTATTATTTAAGAGTTGCTTTTTCCAAACTGCTTTTTATTTCGTATGTTTGCGGAGTGGAATTTGTTGCAGAAATCTTCTTTTCTAGAAGATCAGCGACAGCTTTTCCAATCTCATATGGTCGTTGACGAATATGGATGGGAATATTTTTGGAGAAAATTGATTGAAAAACTATTTCTCCATAAGAGGCTATCGGATATTTACTCATCTCTTCATCAGATAATTCTTCGTACATAGCACTGATTAACCCTGCAACCATCGTATTATTCAGTGAAATAATTCCACATCCTAACGGAAAATCCTCTCTAATCGTCAGGAAAAGCTGCTTAGCCGTTTCTTCGCTATACTGTCCGTCAATGTAATGAAATAGAATTTCTTCTTCTTTGAGTGCTTGTTTTGTTCCAAGTAATCTTTCTTGACCGATTGAAAGCTCTTCATGCCCGCCTAACACAACAATTTCATTAGAAGGTTTCTCTTTAAGAAACTCTTTTGTAAGTTGATACGCAGATTCCTGATTGTTTTCACAAATATAATCCATTGGCTCCTCGTTATCAATATATCTATCAACACTGATAATATACATATTTAACTGTCTTAATTCTTCGATGAATTGATCATTTCCGCCAATCGTTGATAACACGACTGCCTCTGCATTACTTTCGAGTAATTTTTTTAGAATTGCTCGTTCTTTTTCTGGTTTATCATCTGAGCTCGCAATATAAAAGACATATTCAGAATGCCCGAAATGGTCCTCAATCCCCTTGATTACTTGCATAAAGAATTCATTAGTAAATGTAGGGATAACTATACCAACAACATTGCTACTATTTTTCTTTAGATTCGAAGCAAGCGTGTTTGAAAAATAATTTAATTCTTTAATCGACTCTTGAACTTTTTTTCTGTTGTCGTCAGTCACTGTTCCAATACCGTTAACTACTCTTGAAACTGTAGCTGTAGAAACGTTAGCGTGTTTGGCTACGTCTTTAATAGTCACTCTTTTTAGGTTCATTTCCTCTTTAGGCATATTCTTTCCTTCTTTTCGTAATCACGATTCTTTTTCTCGATAATCTTAACATTTTAGATTATAGAAATAAATATCCTTCGCTGCTTACAATATTATTCACACCAATTATCTCAGGTTGCTCGCTATTTTTCAGATCGCAGTAGAATCTCCATTTTTTTCTGGGCATCCTTTGCAGCCTTGTCAGGTGTTGTTGAAAACAGTGCATTTTGAATCATATCACCAATAATATCACTTTCTTCTGGAGACATAGTTAATTCAGGAACTTCTGTTCCATAGATTTGTTCTGTAACTTCTTTTGCCAAATTTTGTTGATAGGCATCTGGTGCTCCTTCAACTACACTTTTTCTTGGTGAATACGAAAATTTCGCTTCTGTATTCCATTTAGTACTATTCCTACCATCTTCATCTAAGAACATTGATTGCACAAATTTTGCTGCCTCTTTAGGATGTTCGCTTTTTGAATTGACAACGAAACTCCAGCCACCAGCAACCGTAACATCTTTTGCATTCTGATCAGGTTTTGGAAGAGGTACGACACCAATATTCCGATCCTTAAACTCATCATTCAAAGCCCGGATACCAACTGTACCGCCAATCCAGAGAGCTGTTTCATCATCTCCAAGAATTCCTACATCTCCTGCTCCTCTTGAAGGTTTGATGTTCGCACTGCCATCATCAATCATTGTTTTCCATAAGCTTAAAGCTTTAATTACTTCAGGAGAATCCAGATTTGCTTTGCCGTCAACGATAAAATTCGAATTTTGCTGCCAAAGAAATGGCATCAATAAGAAATTTTGAAAAGCTCCTTTAGTGACTTCAAACGTTATACCGGCGCGCTTGTCGGTAGTCAATTGTTTAGCTGCGTTGACCATTTCATCCCATGTTTTAGGCGGTGTGATATTTTTCTCAGCTAAGAGATCTTTATCGTAAAATAGAGCCACCAAATCTTGTTCAGTAGGTACTGCAAGAATATGTCCGTCTTTGTCTGTTACTGCCTCAAGTGATGCTTTAGAGTAATCCTTTCGTACTTCATCAGAAAAGTAATTTTCCATTGGATAGGGAATCCCAGCATTAATAAAATTTCCGATCGTTCCAGGACTAGCGACAAAAATATCGGGGCCTGTTCCAGAAGTAAATGCGGTCGCCAATTTTGTTCCCATGTAATCGTCTACAGGGATATTGCTTTGTGTAATTTTTATATTTGGATTCTTCTTTTCAAATTCTTTGATACGTGCTTTGAAGAATTTGTCTTCACCGCCATCTTTTGACCAAAAATTCCAAAACTCCAACTTTATTTTTTCATCACTTTCTGCGGCTTTTTTTTCACTTCCACAACCAGCCAAACCAGATAATCCAATTAAAATTAGACAAACTAACACTATTTTCTTCATTAACTGACCCCTCGTCTTTTCATTAGTCTTAATAATTGAAAAATTCCTCAGTCTCTTCTGCTGTGGCAGCTTTGATATCAGGCAATGGCAATCGCTCATTCATACCTAAAAGTGGTTGAAATTCTTTATGCGGCTCTGTTTGATACCAATACGCCGTACTACTATAATCGTCACTACGATGATTATTATGCCCATGTTCAATCGTCACTTTAATGGATTCATCAAACATAATCGGATCTTCGATGTGGTAGCGATAGGTTGAAATTTTTCCAGCCCAATTTGGATCTCCTCCAAGCAGTAAACCAAAATAAGGACTTTGATATTCCTCTGTTGGGCACCATGCGGTATTAAAATAATCTTCCATTCCGGTACCATGTAATGTCGGTGGCCATTCCTCACCATCAATAAAGATCATGTCATCACCTTCGCCATACCAATTCCATTCATTGGTGTAACGTAAATTATGGATATTCAAGTTACAGCCGATATAGTGGCCTTTCCCTTCAGCTTCTAATAGAACATAATTATTTTTTCCATCCGTATTCTTTCCACCAAACTCAAAAAACGCATTCGTTACATCATCACTATTAATTCCTTGAGTCAATTCTCGATGCCAAGTCGCATGAAAGCGAAGCGCGGTATCTGGTGATTCCTCATACAACTCATGGTCAATGTAATAATAAAATTTGATTGGTTCAGCTGCCTGTGATTCAATCTCAAAACGGGCACCTTCCGCAAAAGGCATCGGCAAAACACAATTTAATGCTTGTCCATGCTCAGGCCCCATTTGGAAAGGAGCAGATGAATAATTTTTCGTTATTCCGTGTCCCATTCCAAAAAAATCTCCGATAGGAACTTCTACACTAGGTTTTTCTTCATTGTCCCAAAACATACGGATAATCACTTTACGATACAAATATTCTTCCATGGCACCGTCTTCTAATGGTGCCATTGTCATCCAAATGTGTGTGACACATCCGGCTCCACTAATTGTCGCAATCGTTTTACTATCTCCTGGATAGACCTTTAAGAAATCACGATTTCCTCCTGTAATATCATAACTAGATGCTCTTTTGCGTTTGCCTGTTCTTTCTTTGCAAATGTCTCTTAACGAACTTCCTAACATATACAATTCTCCTCTACTCTTTCATACCGGCAGTTTTAATACCGTCCTTAATATAATTTTGGAATAAGAAAAATAAGATGACTGTTGGTAACGCTGCAATTACTGCGCCAGCCAAGATCAGATTCCATGCTGTTGTGTGTTCTTGCTTAAAGTTTGCCATTGCCACCTGAACGACCCAAAGATCTTGTCGTTGTGTCACGATCAGCGGCCACAAGTAAGTATTCCAGTTAGTGACAAAAAAGGTTATTCCTAATGTGATCGTGATCGGTGTTGATAATGGACGATAGATTTTCCAGAAAATCTGAAAATTTGATAATCCATCGATCCGGGCTGCTTCTAATAATGAATCTGGAATATCCATAAAAAATTGTCGATATAGAAATATTCCGTACGCATTTGGGAGTAGTGGTAGTATTACCGCCCACAAAGTATTTAATAATCCCATTCCTTTAACGATCGAAAAAAGCGGGATCATGATTACTGCAAAAGGAATCATCATGGTACTCATGAACCAACCAAAAACGAATCGTTTTCCGGGGAATTTTAGCTTAGCCAATGCAAAACCAGCCATTGAGTGAAACAACAGCGCAGCAATCGTGATCGTTGCCGCAATGATGAAGGAATTCAACATACTTTGGAAGAAGGAGCCATTCGCCATCACTTGCCGAAAATTGTCTAAGGTAAGCGTACTAAAGTCAGGAATCAGTGACATATTAAAGATTTCGTTATTTGGTTTGAATGAACTTAGAACCATAACATAAATTGGAAATAGAAATAGCAATGCCAATGCTATCGCACAAATATTTATGATCCATTGTTTTTTTCTACTTCTCTTCATGCTTTTTTCCCTCGTTTCACTTTTGGTTCCGTCGCGCCCATCGATCTAAATTGGAAATAGGATAGCCCCATGATTAACATAAATAATGCGACTGCCATTGTTGAAGAGTAGCCAAAGTCATACATTGTAAATGCTTGATCATAAATTCTGAAAACCGTGACCTCTGTTGCTTTTGCTGGACCACCATTTGTCATAATTTTGATCTGATCAAATACTTGAAAAGAACCGATTGTCGTTACGATCAGAATAAAAACGGTAGTATTTTTTATTTGTGGTAAGGTCACATTAAAGAATTTTTGGATTGCATTTGCGCCATCCATTTCAGCTGCTTCATAATATGTTTTTGGTACATCTTTTAAAGCAGAAATAAAAATCACCATATTATAGCCAACAATCAGCCAAACACTGACCGCTACAACACTTAACAAAGCTTGATTTTTATCTGCTAAAAAACTTTGATTTGGAATTCCGAATAGTTTTAATATCTCATTGAAATACCCTCTTTTGGGTGAGTACATGAATGTCCAAACTAAAGCGGCAACGACTGTTGAAATAGAATATGGAATAAAATAAGCCATTCGCGCAAAAACTTCTAATTTTCCCTTTAGACTTGTTGTTACTAAAGCCAATCCAAGTGATATGCAATACACACTAGGAATGTAAATAATGGCATAGGTGAATGTTACTTTTAGCGAATTTAGAAAGTCTTTATCACCTAGCAAACGTTTATAGTTATCCAAACCAATAAATTCCATCGGTGTTAATCCATTCCATTGGTGAAAACTCACGTAGATTGCATATAACATTGGAATAAAGACGAAAACAGCTAGTCCAATAATATCGGGTAATAACATTAAGTATGCAGTGACAGACTCACCCAAATTCTTGTTTAGCGTCTTCTTTTTGATCGTTGCCGAACTTTTTTGTTCTTCTTTTGTGCCCATTTTTAACATACGATCCTCCTTACTATTGGGACTGAAAAATCAGCCCCAACTTGTATCAATTACTGATTTTCAAAGTAATCTTTTAGTTTACTATCAGCTTCTTTAGCAGCTTCTTCTGGAGTTTTGTTATAGAGCGCTTCCTGGATCATGTCACCGATAATATCTGCCACTTTAGGATCCATTGAAAGTTCTGGACGTTCTGTTCCATAAATCTCATTAGTAAACTCAGCTCGCAGCCCTTTTTGATAAATTCCTTCCGCTTCTTTAATTACCGATTTTCTAGGGGAATAAGAGAATTTCACTTCCGTATTCCATTCAATGCTATTTTTCGGATCTTTATTCAAGAACAGCCATTTTACAAATTTAGCAGCTTCTTTTGGATTTTTACTTTGCTTATTAACGACCATTTTCCAACCACCAGCAACCGATGTTGGCGTGCCGTCTTTTGGAATCGGCAACGGAACAACGCCAATGTTCATATCTGAATAGTCATCTTCCAACGCCTTGATTCCAAAACTTCCACCGATCCACATAGCAGTCTCTCCATCACCTAAAATACCAACGTCACTAGCAGGTCGAGAGGGTTTGAGATTTGCACTCTTATCATCAACCATTTTTTTCCATAATGTTAATGCTTGAATGACAGCCGGAGAATTGAGTGTTGATTTTTTTCCATCAAAGAAATCTCCGCCACCCTGCCACACGAATGGCATAAATGAAAAGTTTCCATATGCTCCTTTGGTAAGATCATAAGTTATCCCTGTAACTTTATCTGTATTCAATTTTTTAGCCGCCTCAGTCATTTCATCCCAAGTTTTTGGCGGTTGAATTCCTGCTTTTTCAAACATGTCTTTATTGTAGAAAAGAGCCATTAAATCTTGTTCAAAGGGAGCAGCAATAATTTTTCCATCTTTAGTCACATCTTTAATCGACTCTTTTGAGTAATCTTCTCGAACTTCCTTAGGAAAGAAATCATCTAATGGATAATTGATTCCAGAATCAATAAAAGTATTGATCGTACCAGGACTCGCACTGAAAATATCTGGACCGTCACCGGTAGCGAACGCTGTTGTCAACTTAGTCCCTGTGTAATCATCAATCGAAATGTTCTTTTGAATAATTTTTACGTCAGGATTTTTCTTTTCATATTCCTTGATTTTCTCATTAAAGAACTTTGCCTCTCCACCATCACTTACCCAATGATTCCAAAATTCAAGTTCAACCTTACCGTCAGATGCAGCATCGTCTTTCTTACCGCATGCTCCTAGAGATATTGTTAACAAAACTACCGCTGCAAGCAAAAAAAGTTTCTTTTTCATTTTCTTTTCTCCTCTACTTGTTAGACTCTAATTGAGCGCCTAGTGCGCCACCAGGATGATATAAATGGAAATCTTCACGTTCAAACTTCAATGATTCTGATAAAGCAACACCTAAACTATCGCCCAATGACAGCATAATAATGGCACTGGTAGTCGGAGCTAGATTTAAACGATCAGCTTCTGTCTCATATTGGTAAGACAATGTCATTTCACAGGATTTAGACAACGTGGATTCTGGCTGAGAAGTAAATGCAATTTTTGTACAACCGATTTTGTTTAATGATGGCAGCATTGCTAATACTTCACCAGTTTCACCACTATTCGACATCATAAATACAATATCATCGTGATTGATCATTCCAAGATCTCCATGTAAGGCTTCTGTGCTATGAACAAAGATCGAGGTTACTCCTAGGCTAGAAAATGTGGCAGCTAGCTTCGTTCCGATATGGCCTGATTTTCCTACTCCAGTAAAAACTACTTTTCCTTTACGTGCTTGAATAACTTGAACGATTTTTAAAAAATCGTCACTTAAATTCTCGCTTACTACTTGTAACGCCTGCTGTTCGGTACTTATTACCTCTTTCGCTCTTTCTAAAATATCCATACGAACCTCCAAATAAAATAGTTTGAATAATTACTGAAATACTCAAATTGTTAGACTTCAATTCGATCTATTACTTGTTGAAACTCTTCTAATTCCTCAATCGTTGGTAGCGCTTGAATTGCTCCTGCTTTTGTGACTGTTAAAGCCCCAACCTGATTGGCAGTTCTTAAAATTTCCTCCTTATCCAGATCATCAATAATACCGCATGCTAAAGCTCCATTGAACGAATCCCCTGCTGCAACAGTATCTACAGCGTCAACAGAAAAGGCTTTCATTTTTGTTATAGTGTCAGATTCATCAACCCAGATAGCCCCATTTTCTCCAAGTGTTACTATGACATTCTTTACTCCTTCCTTTGTCAATAGCTTAGCCGCCTGAATTGCCTCTTCCGTTGATTGGATAGATTGATTTGTTAAAATACCCAACTCAGTTTCATTTGGTGTCAAATAATCAATTTTCATCAAAATCTCTTTTGACAATTTTCTCGCTGGTGCTGGATTTAGTAATATTCTCACTCTATTTTTATGGGCGAAATCAATCACCTGTTCTGTTAATTCAAAATCCATTTCAAGCTGTAACACCAATAACTCAGTTGATCGAACTAAATCCTTGATCTGATTAAACTCTTTTGCTGAGTACACTAAATTTGCACCTGGAATAATCACAATTCGATTCATTCCATCATTATCTACCATTACATTTCCGATCCCTGTTGGTGCCAACTTTGTAATTTCTAAATTTTTTGTGCATACGCCCAGAGAATCTAAAACTCTTCTCGCTTCTAATCCGAAGTCATCGTTTCCAACCATGCCAGCAAAAGTCACTGCTCTTCCTAGCTTAGCAATTGTCGCTGCTTGATTAGCACCTTTTCCCCCAGCATTTTGAATGAAGCTTTGACCAATTAATGTCTCTCCATCTTGAGGCAACCTGTCAACCTTTGTTACTAAATCCATCATAAAACTACCTAGAACAACTATTTTATTCATAGAATCCTCCTCGAAGTAAACGTTTACTTTTAGTTCCAAAAAAAATTTGGCTATACATTTTATATTCAAATCATTTTTACACCAACTTTTCATCTGCTATTATTGAGCATCTTGTTTAAAAAACGTTTACTCTAAAAACAAGATTTCTCTTAAAAAAATTGATTTTCAAATCTCATCCTTCAATTCATATTTTTGAATCTTATTTTTTGTCAAATCCGGCCCAAAGTAAACGTTTACTTTTCTTGCAACACAAATGTACCTTATCTATTGTCAGATTGCAACTACTTTTTATAAAAAAACGTTTTTTTAATTTAACAAGATTTTGAAACAAATATTTTCCATGTTGTTTTTATTGTTAAACCCCGATATAACAGCGATCAATTAATAGTTAAGATATTTCTTGTTTATACCTGAAATCATGATAAATATTTTTTTAATAACAGTATTTAAATAATAATTTTCAATCTATGATAATTCTATTTTTTTCGAAATTTCATTTCTTGACGATCCATGTATAAAGCATTCAGAATTGACCGCCTCAGGCAAAGAAATTGACCAGTTAAAACCACCATGATATCCGCCACCTGAAATTCCCCCCAGTGACACAATTATTACCGCCCGTTGCCACAAATGTTACCGGTCACTGCCAATCAAAGTATCATACTCAATTTTAAAACCGATCCCTCCCGTATAATGATAGAGCACAATCTTGTGAAAATTCTTATATAGGCGTTTTTTTTTATGATACACTATCGTAGAATATTGGAGTTGGTCAATGAAATATTGAGCATTTGCACGATCGCCGACAGTATGGGTCATGGCCGCCCAAAAGTCAGATAAGTCATCAAATTGGCGAAAGACAAAGACTGAACTTGTCCTTTGTCTGAAGAAATGGATAACCGATGATTGAAAGCAGTTTTTTCCTCATAAAACGATTGAAACTTTTGGGTATGGCCTAATTGATTTTGATCAAATCTAGAGAGAGTTGGAAAAAATAAATGTGACCCTTATGTTGCTTCACCACGAATATGAGTTACTTTATTGAACACAGGCGCGTGTGCACTATCCTTATCGTTCCTTTCTCCGTCATTACAAGAATTATGAAGATGAATGTAAGACAACAATGAGGATTCACCAGATTTTCTCATATCCATGATATAAGCTGACGTCATAATACTCGATAAAATATACTGACTTTTGTGGATATTGCTAAGTATCCTTTGTATCCGTGCAAAAAAACTTTTCCCTTTACTGTGGACTTTGATGATCCATTGAGGAGCGATCTGCAATTCTTTTTTGATAGCATCCGTTGGCAAAGAGCGGAAAGAGGAGTCTATCGTCGTTCGCATACGATCCGACTATACTTCGTGTTCAACATCTAGCTCTAAAAAAACGCAACCTGCTCAAACAAAATAAGCCTGCGAAAAGTCGGACTCGCAAAATAAGCGGTAGAAGATTGTTTCTTCCACCGCTTATTTATGACTATCGACATGCATGAAGCCCCAGTTGGTCGGCATGTAGTAGCCGTCTACCGCCATGTTTTTCAAATCACTGGAGACTAGCTCTCCTGTTATGTAATAAATACGTTTTGCTTTGCGCTCAGCCTCACCAAGTTTGGCTAACAAGCCGTTCAGATCGTATTCAGGCATCAAAAAATAGTGAAAATTAAAGCCCTTCAAGCGTTCATGCGTGATCGCGCCCTCAAAGGTCAGTAATTTTTGCAATTCTTCATCGTTGAATGCTAAATCTGTTGATGTTAAGGTCAAGCCTTTGTAATCAAATGAGTCGTTCATTACGCCACCCCTTCGACTCATTTTACCACATCCGAAAAGCGTGTCACTACCCTTTCAACCAATCACGGGCATTTTGCACTTCATCCATCGAGATCTGATGTCCGTAGGGTGTTTCTATTACGGTGATATCCGCATCACGGTCGCGGAAAGCCGCAACTAATTCAGCGAAAGATTCGTCACTGACAATCGGATCCTGTGCCCCGCCATAAGAAACCCAAATTTTTTTATCTGCTAAACTAGAAGATTGGGTATGAACCTCTAGCGACATTGGATGGAAAAAGATGCCTTTGGATAAAGTCGTTTCCCGCTCCAACAATAGATGGGCCGCGATATTTGCACCATTCGAGTAGCCGACTAGGACCCAATCTTCTAACGCGATGTCTTTTTCTGCACTAATCTCTGTGATGGCTTCCAGCAAATTATCGGTCTCTTTTTCTAAGCTTTCAAAATCAAATTGATTCAAGCCGTTGCGTTTGAAGAAGCGGTTCATCCCGTCTTCCTTGATCTTCCCGCGAAAGGATAAGATCGCACTGTCCGCGTCTAAAACTTTCGCCAATTCTACTAAAGATGTTTCATCGCCGCCTGTTCCATGCAACAAAATAAACTTTTTACCTTCGGGTTTTCCTACCTGATAAAGATATTCCATCTCCACGCACCTCACTTACTAATTGTAAGTTAACACGAATCGTTACTAGGAACAACTTTTTTGATTAGGCTTTTTTATCTTTACGCTTAATCCTTAAATAATTTAATAAAATCAATAACACCATCACAGCAGTGGTTATCAAGACTGCTCTCAATAAGATGCGATCCTCTTGACTGATGTTCTTTTTTTTCACTTTTTTCTGGGCGTGATAAGGCACTCTTTTTCCCCGCACTAATAAGCGATGGGAATTGACACCATAAGGAGTACACGTCAATAAGGTCGCATAGTCTTTCCCTTTGATCGCCTTCAACGCTTCCGTTTTCTCAGGTTCGATCACTAGGATTTGATCGACTTCATAGGCGAAAATTTTATTCAATACATGAATGTAAAAATGATCGCCTTTTTTCAGTTCGGTCAGATTGGTAAATAACTTAGCCTCTGTCAACCCCGTGTGAGAAGTCAACACAGTATGAGTCCCTTCACCCCCGATCGGCATAGCCGATCCCTCCAAGTGTCCAACAGCTTTTCTTAATACGCTGTCTTTTGTCCCATGATAAATCGGTAAATCGACATCGATACTCGGAATCTTAAGCTGACCCATCGTCCCTTTGACATTCAACACCTGATAATAATTATCCGGCATGACGATGCCAGAGCCTGGGATAAACGGGTCATGCGCTGGCTGTCCTAAGAGATTCTCGTTATAGATTTGAGCCGCTTGAAAAATATCGGTGATTTCCTCTAGGGACAATTTATCGACATTTTTTTGATACGTTTCGGCTACTTTTGTCGCATTTTTTTGATTCAAGTAATTTCCGATAAAAGGATAGGCAATGATACCGATCCCCGTTACTAATAACAAAATAATCAAGATCGCCCGCTTCATCGCATGATCCTTTCTATCAATTTTTCACTAATTGTTGATCAATTCCGGCAAATTCTATGTAGTAGAAAGGCCGAGCCCTTTGACTCGGCCATCTATTTAATTCTTTTAAGCGTTCTTTTTGTTTTTATTCATGGTTAAGATCACTGACAGACCGATAAAGACGATCCCTACCACTACTAGAAGCATTGTACCGATGCCACCGGTGTTTGGTAAGGTGAAGCCTTTTTTGTTGATGACCGTTTCAGATAAAACATAATTTTTACTTTCATGAGTATCATCAAAAGTTACTTGAACTGGCGAACCTAACAGATTGTAATCTTTAGGTGCTTTGGTTTCGACTACCCAATAACTATTCCAAGCAGTACTAGCTCCTGAAACAGTATGAGTTTGCAGACCTTCAAAGGATGTTGCGTAAAAAATTCCGTCTTTTAGACCTAGGTTACCTGTGACCGCTTCATGGGGACGAACGACCCAATCATGTGCAGCAGCATATCCTGTATCATCTTTATCAAGGATATCGATGATATAGGTGTTGGTTGGATCAAGCTTAACTTTCAAGAAATCACCATTCGTTGCATTGGTATCATCAGAGGCCAATTGGAACTCCGCACCTTCCAAATCAGTTGATCCATCAGAAGCTTTCTTATCAATCACGATTTCTCCGGTATCAACTTCAGATGGAGGTGTAGGTACTTTCTCAGTACCTGTAGTAGAATCATTTTCAAATTCGATGTTCGCTTCATTTTTGATGACATTCTCTAAATCCGAAGCGATATTGCCATTTACTGTTGTTTTAAAAGAAACCGATAGTTTTACGATATCTTTATTACCTGCTAATTTAGCGATTCCAGCTGACGTTAGAGAAATGACAATCTTTTCTTTCGTTCCTGTACCAGCGGGTGTTCGACTAACCGTATAATCATCTGTCTTGGTTAAAGTAGTTAAGATATTGTCACTAGCACCGAAACCATTTACAACTGCACTCGCATTAATATCACTAGGATCAAATACATAGTTCAGACGTTTATCTAATTCATCGGTAATATCAAATTTAGAATACGTACCGATATCTGTTGGTACATTGGCAGTAATTGTCCATTCAACTTCGTCCCCAACATTAACGGAAGGCTTGTTTGGTTTCTTTTCTGGATTCAATCCTTGGTTTTTCGGGTATACATGAACGTCCTCATTCCAATCATCTCCAGCTGGCGTTGTCATCGGTACCGCTACGATAAACGGTTTTGAAGCTGAAGTGATTACTTTTTTATCATTACCAGTTCCTTGGACTTCGTATCCCGCAGAAGCTGTTAAGTTTTCTTCCACATAGTAGTAACCAGCATCTAAACCAGAATACTTTAGTTCACCATTAGCGTCAGTTTTACCATCAGCATACGCAACATCAGCGATTTGCTTTACTAATGTATATTTGTGTTCAGTACTACCTTTTTTTACAGTTAATTCAAGACCGCTTCTTGAATATGACCAACCGTCTTTATCTGATGGTGGGGTATCCGGCGTTGAAGAACCATTAGGTGTCATTGAATATACATCAAATTGAATCCCTTTGACGGCTGGATTGTCCGGAATATTGTTGCCGGTTAACTTGGTACCATCGCCCTCATCCTTCACATCTGCTGCCGCCTCTGCCCAATACTTGTGAATCGTTAAATTCCCCTTATCCGGTCGAATGGCCTCATCTGCTGCATAGCCAGTTAGAGCCCCACCTAATGTTGTTGCTAAAATGAATAATACCGCGACTATTTTACTTAATTTCTTTTTCATCTTTTCCCCTCTTTTTCAGTTATTTTTTTTCGATTCTGAAAGATAAGTACTCCAGAACCTAGTAACACGATCCCTAACACAGCTAAGTACAATCTCATATAACCACCTGCATTAGGTAAAGTATTCGGTAAATAATTTGGTAAATAATAACTCCCCTTGTCCACCCGAAACGCAGGCGGCAATGGATCTCCCCGTCCTCTGATCGTTTCGATCTCACCATAGGAATTAATGGTGATGATCCATGAACCAGCGGGAAGCTGATAGCCTGGAAGTGTCTTTGTCTCAACCAACAGATAATCTCCGCGAGTTAATTTGCCAAGAACGACTTCCCCGCTGTTATCGGCACTGACCAACTCTGTCGGGTTCGCTGTGTCCCATTTAGTATTAGAAGCTCCTGGATCTTCGGAAGTTTCGATTCCATCCTCCGACTCCTTCGCTTTATAAAGTTTGAAATGAACACCTGCTAATGGATTTTTCTTGCCATCTTCCTTATAGAAGCTGATCGACTTCGCTTTGTTGGTCAGATACAATTGTGTTCTATCATCACTAATTTTATGGCCCGGGTCCTGGTCATCGCCATCAACAATTGATCCATTCTCATTGATTTTATATTTCACATCAAAGATCTCAAATTTTTGAGTAGCTTTATTCCAAGCGGTTTTTACTAACCAATAGCCCTCTGCTTCTTGGTAGCCGCTATAGGTACTGGTTTCGCGAATGGCATACCAGTCATAGTTCTTATTATCTGTTCCATTTAGACCTGTCTGCCCGATCGTTGCAAAGTAACCTTCATTATCCGTAGCAGCCTCTGAAGTTATTTTCGTCCATTGACTCCATGAATAAGGATAATTTTCTTCAAAATACCCTCCATCAGTCCACCGATAGATATCAAATTGCACTTTTTGTTTCTCTGATGACGGCATCGCCTCACCTTGCTCATTCACCTTAAATAAAGAAATATCCGGTCTGCGATTTTTTAAGATGTATTGATTATTATTCGCCGCGCTCGGCATTTCGAATTCTGGCTTATCAACCTCTGTTCCGTTAGCCCAACTTGGCGTAGAAAACATTTCAGGTTTGGCTCCCATTTTTACTACCCAATACACTTCTCGATATCCAGCAGAACCTGTCGTTTTTGCTGGATCATTATAAGCTAATACATAATCAGGATAAGTCTCGACTTCAACAATCGCATAATACTTTGTCAGATCCGTGATTTTTGGGACACGCAGTCGCCCAAGAGCGTCCGTTGTGATTGGACCTTCCTTATTTACCTGCTCCCACAAAGTTGGTTTCCCTATCGGACCTTCCCCAAGATTACTAGGTTTACCTGACCCTTGATATTCATACACATCAAAAGCAACTTTCAGTTCTCTATTTTGTTCATCAACGAGTTGATTCCCGTTCAAATCAACGGAAGGCATCGCTTCTCCGTTATCTCCTTGCTTATACAGCGTGAACGGAACCTCTGCTGCAATTGTGTAGTATAACTGTAAAACTAATTTGCCATCTTCCGTCACCTTACCGATTATCATGCCATGCTTTTTAGACAAGTCTTCATCATACTCATAAGAAAGTAAAAGTTCCTCCAAAGGAATCCCTTTGATCTCTTGTCCTAAGTAACCGTTCTTTTTCTCTGTTTTCTTCAATTCAAAATTTTCTTTGACCGAAGTATCATTACCCGTAGCTTTCTGTACGTAATGTTCCACGGTATATTCAACTTGTGGTAGCTTTTTATTCCATACCGTAACTGTTGGTCCTCTTGATGTTGTCGAAGGAATCTCAAACTTACTAGAAACTACCTGAGTGCCATCCCAATTAGGTGATTCTTTTTCATCATAACCAGCGGCCGCTTTTGTTTCTACGAATCGATACGTTCCGTTCGCCAGTCCTAACTCTCCAAAATCAACCTTGATCAATCCATTGGCGGTCTTTTCGATTTCTTCCTCAAAATACGGAAGTCCTGCTGTTTCAAAGACCAGTAGTTTATCGTTCTTCTTTACATCGATCCAATCGTTGCCACTTTGTACCTGCAACTTGAATTCCGCTCCATTGATTGGGATATATTGTTCATTTTCATCTAGTTCTACATCGAATTTTTGTAATAATGCTTGATTCGGATTAATAGAAATACTGCCATAAGGGTTTTTAAAAGAATACTCTCCTTTATCCTTTTTGGGCAAACTTTCAGTAGCTGTCAAAGCACTACGAGTATAGATTGCTGACTCATTTGTGACCAGACCAGATGGTGTGTCTGGCGGATAGCGGACCGTCAAGGAAATGTTATAGGAAGCGATTTTCCCACCAATGGTATTCGTATCTCCAAATGTAATGGAGTAATAATTCTCCAGCAGTTCGCGGTCTGCTTCGGCATAATACCCTCGCTTGATAGAGTAATCAGCGGCCTTAGCAGCAAATTGTGTGATTTTTACTGTTGCATTTGATTTTGGATTCGTGATTGTTCGCCCAGTATAAGGGGTATCAGTTAAATTGATCAGACTTTCTTGCTGGTTCCCTAACTTACGCATAGAACCGTAATGGATCATGACAGTTGGTACGCCAGTAGAGTCTTTATATACACCATATTGATAGGGAGCTGCTTGGATTCTTTTTTTGAACGATGTCTTAGACTCATCTGCATTCTGTGTCAAAAGAGTAAAGCCAGTCCCAGGCTTCGGTTTCTGGGTCTCGCCGCTATCTCCGTCTGATCGATAGGTCGGGCCATTACCATAATCTGCTAAAACAAAAGATTGATACGCGGCAGTAGAAGATAGATAGGAACCTTCTTGCCTAGCATAATTGTCTTGTGTAAGCCCGATTGGAATAGGGATATAAGCGGCAATTGTTATTGTAGTCAGGTCTGCTCCGGCTGGCAGTACATCTTCTACATAACCACCCAATTCACCCCCATTTAAATTAGCTTCTTCTGCATAGATATCTGTGTAATTCGTTCCCCAAGGAAGCCAGACATTCCGATCAGGTCTATCTGTATAGAACCCTTGATAGTCACTGCCTTGTCCTCCATTTACACCGTAATCAACCTTATCGCCACCTAGTTCGATATTGGAAGCCCCATTAAACTGAATTCCCCATTTTAATGAATTATTGGTTCCCGCAGATCCGTATTTAAATGAAAACCCGTTTCCACGATTCAAAGCGATCGCATTGAAGGTAATTGTTTTTGAGATTTGTCCAAAGGTAACATTTTGAACCCCCGCTTTTGTGATATAGTTCATAACACCCGGAAAGTCTAAAATCGAACTCTCAATCGTATCAGTAGGAAAGTTATTAATTCCCTCTAAAAATTCAATCCGAATTTGCTGTGTATTGTTATCATTATTGTTCTCGATCCTATATTGATAAATTGGAGTCCCGTCCTCAGCATTAACCGTACTCCACGCACTCGGAACCGCATACCAATGCCCCGTATCTGGATTCTCATTTTGTGGAATATCTAAAGTAAAAAAATCGCCAGCCATAATACTTCTGCCTAGCTTGCCTGAAGGTATCTTCCATTCAAAAGTGAGATTGTAAGCTTGATTTGATACTGCATTACTTTTAGGAATCTCCGTTAAAGACTCGTGCTTTCCACCATGCTCTCGGTACAACTCCCAATCCATCACAACAACCGAATCAATGATATTTTTATCAACATCCCGTGTCTCATAAGCAGCTGGCTCATTTTTCTGGTCATTGACAGGTTTTTCCATGCTCGAATTACTTGTACTAGATTCCAAAACGACAGAGTCTTCGGAACTTTCAGCATTGACGGAATTCGTGCTCTGCTCAGAATCAACAAATGACAAGCTATCACTCGTGTTAAGTGTTCCACTTGTCGGTTGATAGGAAGAATTTTCCTCATTTGATTGTCCTAATGAGAGAATCGGAGACACGGAGGAAAATAGACAAAAGAAGATTACTGCTAGGACCATCATTTTCCCTGTATTCCATTTTTTCCTGATCATCGTTTGGCAGCACTCCTTCAATTCATTTTATTATTCTTTTCTCAGATAATTGAATTCATATCACAAAAAAGGAAATGAAATCTTCAAAAAAAGGAAATCAATTAACTGAAACATGATTTTTATAATTTAATATTACTATTAAATTTTCAAATTTTCAAATACTTTTACATAATAATGGCGTTTAGAAATTATAATAGAGCTATTTATTACGAGGAAACGATTGAATATTCAGAAAATAAACAATATAAATAAAAAAGACTGGGAAAAAAACCCAGTCATTAGTAGTCAATTTATACGATTCTCTTTTTGATTTGTAAAGAAAATAAATAGCCAATGATGCAGCCAGTGAAGTTGGTGATAATATCCCAAATATCAAAGGTACCGATGTAAAAAACATATTGGATCGTCTCGATCCCAATAATCGTGATCAGAGCGATCACGGCCGCCTCTAGCGGCTTCGCTCGCAGACCATATAGACAACCTAACGGAATAAAGTAGCCGATATTCAATAACAGCTCAACAACCTGTTGCTCGTTGTTCAAAAATAAGTCAAAGGGATTCATATTAAACGAATGATAAGCCCGTGCCTTCGTGAAAAGCATGATGAACAATAATAAAAAGTAGCAGCTGTAAAACAAATACAGATAGATATTCCACAACCGACGCTGCTCCCACTGCCAATAAAACAGCCATAAACTTAAAAAAATGAAGATCCACAACGCCTCATCCGTATACTCAAATCGCTGTGCCATCCGAGCCAAACGAGGATAGTTCTGGAGCGTTGGCATGACCAAATAATAAACCATCCCATAACTTAGTATAAAAGACACGATCCCTGCAATGATTTTCTTCATTTGATCCCCTCCTCGACAGTCTTATAGCAAACTATTATATCGAAACATTTCAAAGGGAACAGTAAAAAGAACACTTCGCAAGAAAAGTTTAATGAAAGGGACTGTCACTCGATACTTGGTTCAGAGAAAGCCCACTATAACAGATTATTTATAAAAATATAATAGACTTTACATAACAGCACTACTCTAGTTTAGTATCGCAATTAGACTAGTGCTGTTTTGAAAAGTCTTTTATAGTAATTATTCTATAAGTAATCTACTAATTATCTATATTCTTTTATTCATTCGAAACAAGCATCTGAAGGGCATCATTCTTTTGAATACGATCTAACAGCTCTGGATTGATTCGG
Source organism: Enterococcus sp. GPZ-007 (assembly GCF_059374735.1). Classification (NCBI taxonomy): domain Bacteria; kingdom Bacillati; phylum Bacillota; class Bacilli; order Lactobacillales; family Enterococcaceae; genus Enterococcus; species Enterococcus sp. GPZ-007. Next base: position 62,962 of record NZ_JCAFYN010000004.1, read on the forward strand.
TAGCCTTTTCCCCATAAGGTTTGGATTGCTTTATGGGTTAAGTTCGTCTGCTCAAACTTATTCTTGATTCTAGTGATTGTACTGGACAAGGATGCCAAATGCGATTTATTGACTTCTTCATTCCAAATTTTATGACAAATCATTTCTCGCGTAACAACCTTATTTCCGGCTTGAAAAAGGATATATAAAATCCGCATTTCTGTCTGAGACAAATGATGCATCACCTCTAAAAATTGATAATTTTCTTCAGGTGAGGAAACATTTTTTTGCAATGCATTCGGGCGAATCAGAGAGACTTTATCTGACAACTGTACATATTTTTTTGTTCCATAAGAGAGTCTTTCCGAATCCTCTTGCGGCTTCAATGCATATAAGCACTCTCGTAGCTCATCCACCGAATCTTCGTTCGAGATAATCGCATGGAGAAGCTCCTCTTCCAAGTACTGATGATCCATTTCAGTGACTTTTGTTTCTACTTTTCGAATGATTCGAATAGAATGATCTTTTATTAGCTGAATGATCTCTATTACTTCTGACTCACAAATTGATTCGCTTAAAATGATGTATTGGAAATATTTAAAAAACTCTGATAGTTCTATTCGTTTACTAAAGTTTTCAAATATCTTTGACGAACAGTAAACTTCATAATTTAATGTTTGAATTTTTTGCTGAATTTCCTGTTCAGCTAAAATATTCTTCGTTAGAATCAACACTTGATTCATTCAAATCTCCCCTTTTTTATAAAAAAAGCTTGATACTTATATAATGATTCAGATAATTCATTGAAACACTATGTATAAGGAAAACAATGAAGCCCTACATCCCATCTACATTGTTTCCTTTATTTGTCTACCGATACCAACTGTGTTTTATCGCTATTATTGGTATTCTTTACGCGAGATCACCGAAACTTTTGGATACTCGTAGCGCCCTTTGACTTCTTCCAAGTCTGGAACGTCACTTTGAGCTAATTGATCCACGCGAGTTTTCAATTCTTCATAAATACTCATAATTGTTTGCCGAGATTCGTCTACCTCGCAAGAAATTTCTCTTGCCCGATCATGAATCGTTTGCAGCTCTGCTTCAGAATCCTTAACGATGCGTTGCGCATCCATTTTCGCTTTTTCCACCATCCGATTCGCTTGACGACGAGCAGAAATAAGTACTTCGCCGATTTCATGCTGCGATTGAATCGCCTCTTCCTTCAACTGTTCATTCTCTTTTTGAAGTGCTGTGATTTGGCGCTGTAATTTAGTGATATGATCACTTTCTAAAACTGAATCACTATGCTTTTGTTCTTCAATCAATTGTTGAATGAGATCTTCCTTTTCTAAAATCACTTGGTCCTTCTCTGCAATTAACTGATCTAACTGATCCACTAAACCTTCTTTTTCATGAAGATCTTTAGCTAAATTATCCATTTGTTGTTCAACTTCTTGAAGGGCTTCATGATGCTGCATTTCCACATCTTTTTGTCCCATAGCGAACTCGTGAATTTGCTGTTTGGCTTCCTTCAGCTCTTCTTCTAAGGTTTGATGATTCTTTAAGGAATCCTTCAACGAAGCTACTTCTTCTTCTGCTTGATCCAATTGTTCCTTCAAATAGCCCATCTCTTTATTGTCTTGTAGGCGTTGAATCTCTTGCCGATTTCGGCGAACTTCCGCTTCTAAATCTTGTATTTGTCGGCGATTCTCCGCTTTCTCTTCACCGGTTCGCAGAAGTGCTTGCTTGTATTTTTCATTTTCTTTTGTTAATCGTTGGGCCTCCAGTGCAGTATCTCTTTTGACCTGTTCAATTTGCTCATCTTTTTCCAAAATGGTTCGTCTTAATTCTGAGACTTCATCATTTTGCCCTCTGGTCGTTCTTTCAACTGTCGCGTTGGGGGACTCCTCAATCATTACTTCTTCTTCTGGCACAGAATTGATTTCATCAATAATATTCTTGTTGAAAAACCAGCCATTCTTTTTTTGTTGTGCTGTCATGTTGTTTTCTCTCCTCTTTCTCTACTCTTCTTCTTGGATCAATGTAAATTCTTCATCCGCATTCTCGCGAGAGAAGGTACAGCTATACGTTTTTTTCTTATTTTTATCATTCATCAAGTTCATTTGGAAGGTGATCTGAGTCAATTTGGATACGTCTTTCGCTTCCTTCGCAAAGGCTTTGATGTTGTCCTTGATCTGCTGCCGATTTTCTTCACTGCCAGAATCACCTGCTAAGGCAATGTTCAAGGTCTGCGTCGGAATATCCAACACAATCAATGTTGTGGAAAGTCCAAAGTATGGACTAACCTTTGTGGACAGATCACTTTCTATTTCGTACTGTTTCTCTCGATTTTCTTCTGCGAACAATTCCTCCCATGGATACTCCTTCAAGCCAATACCCTTGTTCGGATACGCCTTGATTGGCAATTTTGTTATAATTTGTTTCTGTTCCTTTTTAATTGTGTACAACTCGTCTTTTAACTGATTGGTTCGTTCGGTTACAACGTGTAACTGTTCTTCCATTCGAAATAGTCCATAAGTGGCCAAAAGTAACCCCGCCGCTAAGAGAATGGTCAGATACAACAGAGCCGAAACATGCTTTCCCTGTTCTGCTTGTTTGACAACCTCCAACTTTCGACGGAAGGACAACGGTGTATTTGGTGGTAATTTAAGCCGCTGTAATTGAATCTTAATAACCATTCGACGAAACCAAATAATCAGTATCAAAATGACCAGCGCAACGCTAATCCAATTTATGATCAAAATTTCTGTATCCCCTTTTCTTTATTTGATTTCGTGATTAATCAAAATAATCAGCTAACTTCTGGTCCTGTTTATTTTTCTTTATTTCTTTTAACAGTGTTCCGTTCGATAGTGCTTCTACCTTAAATTCTAGATCATCATAGATAGATAGGACATTTTTCCGCGACTCTGATACTTCAATCAAAATCTTTTTCGCCCGGTTACTGATGTTTTCTAATTCTAATTCGGCGGAGCTGATTAGATGCTTCGCCTCAACCTGCGCTTCCTCTACAGTCCGATTGGCTTGCTTTTTGGCTGAGATCAGCACTTCTCCGATCTCCTGCTGCGATTGGACGACCTCTTTTTTGAGGCGTTCATTTTTTTCAATCAGCTCGTCCACTTGTTTTTTTGCTTGGATTAATTCCAGACTTTCTTCATCGGCCTTTTGCTCCTTCAATTTGCTTAACTCAATTTGAGCATCGGCTAAACGACTTGCCAATCGTTCTTTTTCCGCTTCCAGTTGTTCCAGAACACTGGTTTTTTCTTCTAATTTTGCGATTTCTTCATGAGCATCGAACAAGGCGCTGTTAAGGGCTTCTTTCTCAGCCACAAGCTGTTCCATATCTTCAATCGTATCTTCTTGCACTTGTTCTTCTGGTAGTTGTCCTTGTTCATCGATCGCCATTTGTGATTCCTCCAATGCATTCTCAAGCTTTTGAGCAACCTGCTCTTTTAACTGTTGGATCGTTTGTTTGTATTTCGTATTCTCTGCTTTCAGTTGCTTCAGTTCAGTGGAAACTTCTTGTTCTTTTTCTTCAAGCAACTCATTCAATACATCGATCTCTCCTTGAAGTTCTACTAGCTTCCCTTCATTTTTTTGATTGATCATATGTAACTGCTGATAATCTTGTTCCAATTCATGATAATGCGTTTTTAGCTGATCAAATCGGTGCCTCTCTTCTTCATACTCCTCTTTGATCTGAACCAGCTTTTTTTCTTTTTCACTTGTTTCTGCTTGTAACTCTTGATATTTTCTTTCATATTCCTTGAGCTGTTGCGTGAGTTCTTTTAAATCAACGACCTCTGTTTCTTTTTCTGCTGCTTCTTTTTTTACTCGTTCGATCGTTTCTGTTAGTTCTTTCTGCTTTTCTTCAAGTTGTTGTTGCAGTTCAGCGATAGTCACTTCGATTTCTTTTTTCTCTTCAACCATCTCGGTAACTTTTACCTGCCATTCTTCCTCACGGTCATTTAGCTCCTCATCCATTCGCTTTCGTTCAAAGGTTAGTTTTTCACTTAATGTCTCATTTTCCAGTTCTAACTCATGGATACGAATTTCTGCTTCAGCTTTTAAACTATCCAATTCTGCTTGAAGCTCTTGGATTTCTGTCTGTTGCACAGAATGGCTGGATTCTGCTGGTAGTTCTAACTCTGAATTTCCTTGCCCTTGAATCAATTCTTCTAAATCAGCTTCTTGAATTTCTTCGGTATCATACTCTTTATAATCGACCTGCGTTTCGTTATAGAGATCTTCCGCATTCAACTCTTCTTCGGTAATATCATTGATAAATTCCTTCAATGATTGCGTTGATAGCCATTTTCGCCTTTTTTTATTCTCTACCATTAGCCTTTCCCACCATCATCCTTTAGTTTCTGTTCAGAGTCGTTCTTCTTCTTGAACCCATTCTCGCGATTCTCGCGAGAATAAGTCACGCTATACACGATTTGTTTTTCTTTCCCCACAGAAGTGACCATCCGAACATGAATTCCAGTCAACTCGGAATTTATTTCGACTTCTTTCGCAAAGTCATCGATATTTTTTTTGATTATTTCCTTGCTGGCACTGTCTTCTATTTGTCCTTTTAATTGAATCGATAACGTTTCTGGATCGGATAAGGAAACGGTTATATCCGTTGAACCAAAATAGGAACTCGTCTTTTGTGAAATCGCTGATTCAATTTGTTTTTGGACAGTTGAATCGTTGTTTAATTTGTTCCATTCATACTCCTTGAGCCCAATTCCCTCTTCTGGATAATTTTTCAAAGGAATACTGGCAATTACTTTTTTCTGTTGACTCTCTAAATTTTCTATTCGATTTTCTAATTGAGCCTTCTCTACTCCTATCTTCTGGTAATCCTTTGATAAGATCAGAAAAGAAATAATCAGGAGCATCAAGGCAACTCCAATTGACAAACAAATAAATAACAAATATCGAATGTGTCTCGCTTGTTCGATTTTCCTTAGATGAGTGACTTTTTTTCGAAACAACGGAGATTGATCCACGTCTTTTTGAATCGTAGTGAGTTGTATATCAAAAATGAGTCGCAAAATAATAATCACAAGAGCAATGAGAACAAAACCCGCACCAATTATTCCTAATATGAACATCTTTCTTTCCCCTTTAGCGAGATATTCTCCATTCACTTTCTGCTTGTTTTTTGATCAGGGACGGCAAATGGAATTGGACTGTTCCCTCAACCATTTTTTTATCAACGAATCCAAACGTTCGACTATCCTTTGATACGTCAATGTGATCGCCTGTTGTGAAATAGTATCCCTTTGGAATCTTCGTTAAGTGTTGAAACTCTTCAGCCACTGCTGGAGAAAGTTGAAACGTATAGGTGGTTTCAAAGTCTCCGTGTTCTCCAATGTTCAGAACCATTCGATCATTGCGGATGAACATCGTGTCCCCCGGCATTCCAATCACCCGTTTGACAAATTTTCCAGGTTCTCCTTTGACTGAAAAAGCAATCACATCATATCGCTGAATTGAATCACGTTTTTTCACGAGAACCATGTCTTTTTCTGTCAACGTCGGACTCATGGAGGTTCCCGAGATAGGGTGGAAACTATATTCTCTTCTTACTAGCTGTCCCGAAATGAACATCACTACCAGTAGTAAAAGTGTCAATATAGTAAGAATCAAACTTTTTCCAATTGACCGTTGTGGTGGGCTTCCTTCTTTTTTCGTTTGACGTGATCGAACAGTTGCCATAAGTTACAGTGCTCCTTCTTACTTCTTTACTTTGCTTTGATATAGGAAACTTGGTCAGATGTGGCTAATGCTGTATCAATGACTCGGTACGAAATGACTGTTCCACCATAGACATTGCCTTCTGAGATCAGAATACCTTCTGGTCGAACAACCTCCACAAAGGCCACATGTCCATATCGTGGATCCGAACCAGCGACTCCTGGTTTGAAGGAGATTAGCCACCCTGCTTTGGGTTTCTGACTCACTTTATAACCAAGTGCCTTCCCCTTGCTTGCCCATTGTCCGCCGTTCCCCATGTAATCATCCACTGTTTTGCCAAGCTGCTTCACACGGTTATACGCGTACCAGGTACATTGTCCGACTGGATACGAGCCGGAACTGTTATAATCCACGCCATTGTAATCAGGATATTTCATCCGACTGCGATACTCTTCTGGGATCTCGTTTTTCCCTTTAATGAAAACACCAGAAGTCGTTTCTGCTTTTGGCTGATCGTATTGAGTCAGATGATACAAGGCGATAATCGAATTTAACTTTTGACCATACGTGGTATCTGTCGCATAAGTTCCAGTCAAGGCATTGGTCGTACGTAAATAGTTTTTCGCTTCAGAACGCCAAGCTTGCTGGTAGTAACTACTGTTGCCTGAAATACCGCCGCGCAACAGTTTCACGTAATCTCCTAAAGAGGCGACATAATTCGGGTATTTCCGGAAAGCTGCATTAATCGAATATAAGGCGCCATTTCCACGATCCTCTTGAGTGACCATCGACACCGATTGTCCTTGATAGGTTCCTTTGATCCCAAATAAGTTATAATTTGGTGCCAAAGATAAGGTACTGGTACCTGATCCACTCTCTATTAAGGCTTGTGCGATCATCACCGAAGCAAAGACATCGTATTCTTGCCCTAGCTTCTGTGCATCTTCTCCAACTTTTTCAATGAAGTTTTTCGCACTGTCATTTTCGGTAAAGTTCATTGATGCAGGATATTCTGCCAAAACCTGTTCTCCATATTCAGTCAACGAGGCTTCATGCAGTTCTTGAGCCAAAAGGTCTTCTTCTAAATCAATTGTTTCAATAATTACTTGACGTTGTGTGTCCTTTTTCGTTGCTTCTGCAGTTTCTGAATCAGCTGTTTCTTTCGATTGTTCTGCGGTAGAAATTGACTCTTCTTCAATTTCCACGTCCTCTACAGTTAAGTAATACTCCTGTCCAATATAGATACCTAACAAGATATTCTTATTCTTTTTCTTCTGATAGATCAGACTACCAACCGTGAGTTCCTCTGGCAGCTTCTCTGGCTCACCAGTTACCTCTAAATCGAACAATTCACGATAAATAGCGATCGCTAATTTCTCTGTGTTATAGCTTTCTTCTTGTTCAGTACCGAGTTTTTTGATCCCTTCATAGATCAGTGCTGCATGAGCCTTATTTTCAAAACTACTTAATAACGGTAGTTCAAAGCCCTTCAAGTCCGATTGTGCTACTTCTGTCGTCTTCAACTCACTTGGCAAATTCAGCGCAATTATTTCTGAAAAAGCCTCTGGTGCAGTTGGTGTGACAAATGAGTGCGTCTGGACACTCGTCGAATGAGAAGTTGACGGTGTCACAGCTGCTGGATTGTTTGGCACCACTGATGTTGATGTAGCTGGTGCCGACGCTGTTGGCGGTTCTTGACTTGAACTCGTAGACGGCTGTGTGGGAATCGTACTGCTAGGCGTCGTTGAACTTGGCGTTACACTGCTAGGCATTGTGCTACTAGGATTCGTACTACTTGGTTTAGCCGTACTTGAAGTCGACGAACTGCCGGATGAAGACGGTGTCGAACTTGATGAGCCTGAATCTGACGAGGACGAAGTCGTACTCGTTGATGGATCGGTCGCACTGCTTTCAGAAGGCATAGTCTCTGACGAAGTTGAACTATCCGTTTCTGTATTAACCGAAGAATCCGATGATTCAGTCTCTCTTTCGAATTGCTCCTCAACCGATGTTACAGCGTCAGATTGTTGCGCTGCTTCTTCGCTGGCAAGTATTTCACTACTTTGTGAAGTAGGAGACGATCTTTCTGTTGTTCCTGTTTCTACTATTAAAGAAGAGTCCTTTGTCAGCTCTCCTGCCTTTAATACTCCGCTGCGGATACTCACTAGTCCGCCGATGAAGACCAGTACACCACAAATTCCTATCACTATCTTTTTCATGCATCGGTTCCTTTCTAGATCAGACTAAAGAATAATATTGGTAAGAGAAACAATAAGAACAACGGCACGACGGTCTGCATTGGATCAGAAATAATCTTCGCTGCTAAGGTCATGCTAACGCGTTCAGTCTCTGAGACCGGGTCTTTTTTTACGATTGTGCCATCGATCGTGCCTTCCTCTCGCTTGAGCTTCATTTGTTTAAAAAGCTCTTCCTCTGCCCCATGTAAAGGCTGGACACTCTTGAGGTTTCCTTGAACAAGACGCCGATAGATCGTGCCGATATCGCCTTCACATCGTAAGAGGGTGATTTTCGCGATCCCATTCTTCGGTTCTTTTTCCACATAAGAAACCTCGGTCTCTTCGATGATCTTGTTCAAAGAAACCTCGTAGACATACACATTCTTGAAGTCCGTCGCATAGATCAGCTGGCCTTTTTTTAAATCTTGGATACGATGCAATAAGACATCCTTATCAAAAATATTGTGAGCTAGCACAACATAATTTCCGCGCCCTAATTGTTGATCGGAGCGGTAGGTCGCCACTCCAGTCAACAGGTTTTCATTCGCCATTCCAGCGAGGATCGGCAGGTCAATTGACACATCGGGAATCACGATCTTTCCGATGCCCCAATTGTTCGTCGTATTTTGAACAACCGATTTCGCTTTGGCATAATCCGAAATTTTAACACTGGCAATCTGTTTCTCGCCATAGTTTGCCTTTTGGACCTTGTCGATATTGTAAGAACTCAATTCCTCTGTCGCTCCGACATTGACTGGGGCAGATGCTGGCTCCTGTTCCATGTGGAGATAACCATAGATTGCCGTGATCAATACTGCCGTCATTGTGATGAACAGGATAATGAAGAGCGTCTTCGTAACAGTGAACAGTCGTTTCAAATTCTTTCGTGCTTTCGCCGCAATGATCGGATCCTCCGAGCGGAAGCGTTTGATGAAGCGACGATATAAGCCCATCAGTAAGGCGAAAATTGCGACATTTAAGCCCAGTGTTGCCAGTACAATATTTTGATAACTCCAAGTATTCCGTTTCTTGACCTTCTTCTTGACCGCCGTCTTATAATCAACGCGATGTCCCGTGACTAACAGCCGGAACGTATTGATCCCCGGTGGTGTACAAGTAAGCAAGGTCACTTTATCTTTGCCTTTATGTATCTTGACCTTGTCGACATCGCTTGGCAGGATTTCTTCAAAGGAATCAATCTCATATGCCAAACGTTTGCCTAAAATATTGATAAAAAACAAATCGCCTTCTTTTAAGTTTCGAATATCGGTAAAGAGGACTTGATTCTTAACACCACTATGTCCTGTGATCACTGAATGGGTATTCTTTCCACCTATCGGGATCGATGTGGGTTCAAAATGACCCAGACCTTTTTCCAATGTTTTGAATGACGTGCCATGAAAAAAAGGCATTTGTTTGATATCAATTCCGGGAATATCCACGGTCCCCATGACATCCCCTTGTTTCATGATCTTGTTATAAACCACTGGATCACCACTGGGTAATCCCTCTTGCTTGTTGTAAATGTATTCGTTGTAGGCTTTCGCTAAAGCCCACTGTTCATCTTTTTCCTTTTGTGACATTTTCGCCATCGTGTCGTCGTATTCAGAGACGGCTTGACTCCGTTCACGATTGGCCAAATAGTTTCCCACAATTGGATAAAGAAGCGTCAACACACCACCAACGATCATGATGATCGCGAAGATCTTCAAAAAGGAATGCTTTCTTTTTGGTTTTTGGCTCTTTTTCTTCTTCATGATGGGTCCTTCTTTCCAATAGAGAGTCACAATTTGAAAGAAAGAATCAAGGATACAAATAGGTCCGCATCCAAGATTCTTTCTTCAGTGATGATGCATCAATCAATTCTTAAAAAACATCTTTCTTACGATGGATACTAACCATTCCAATACCGCCCATAGCGACGATCATCGCTAAGATCCAAAGAAGTACTTGCGCTGTCCCAATGTTTCCACTGGTTTGCGGTAGTCTTTTGATCTCACCTTTTTCATCAACTTCTACAGGTATTGGTTTGCCGTCTGGACCTTTCGTCACCGGCGGCTTTGGATTCGCGCTAACAACACTGGACTTCGGATAAATGTAGACCTCGTTCAACGGTTCACCGGTCTGTTGCGGGAACGGCAGTTCGACGATGACAGGCTCCATCACGTCTTTTAGCTGTTTATGTTCCTTCTCAACGATTTGGTACATCCCTTGAACCAGATTGCCTGCATGCGCAAGCCCTTTTTCATCCGTTGTAACGGTCGTTTGAAACGCGCCATCCCCTTGGACAGGCTCAAATCCTGAGCCTCCTTGGATCGGTGTCACACGCGTGATCTCATAGGTCATCCCTGGCAGCGGGTCAAGGGTCTTCCCGTTCTCGTCCTTGACTTGATCTACTTTAGTACCGTCTAACGGCATCGTATCAGCGATCTTGTCAAAGTCTAAAATCTTGTATTTCTGGATAAAAATACTGTAACCAGCGTTTTCCTCCACTTCTGTGGCTTCTACTTCGGCATGAGCAGTCGCCACACCGCCAAAGCTCAGGGAGAAAACAAACAAACAGAACAACAAACGACGTAGTTTTTTCATTTTATTTTCCTCCCTTTACTCTGATCGGTCGAAAATGTAGAAAGACGCTAGTCATTCCGACTACCAATAATACTGCAGAAGCGATTAGAATGATACGCATCGCTTTGGTGCCACCAGTGAATGGCAGTTCCGTTTGACCATTATCCGCTACATGAACGATCGCGATATAGTTATATGTCGGAACTTCCACTTCAATCGGATTTTTTAGTAATTCAAACCCTTCTGGTGCTTTTGTTTCAACAATCGTATAGAATCCTGGCGGTAAGCTAACAAATTCTAGCCATCCATCGCTTCCTGTAGCCACAGGACTACCGATTTTATTTTCATCCTTGATCGTATCAGGATCGTCTTTCTTTCCTTTGTACAATTGAAACTCAGCACCTTCCAGTGCATTGGTAGTGCTTGCTTCGATTTCCCCGGGTTCTAATGTTCCGCTATCATCAATATCAATGACCGACCCTTCTTCATATTTGAAAAGACGAATTTTCGATAAACGTGTTAATCCAGCGTTGACATCAGTGATGTGACTTACCTTGTCTGTACCTGTCAAAAGCGCTGGTAAATTAGCCAGTTCTGGATGTTTATAGAATGGCGTACCATCATCGTTAGTTTCTGGTGTCTTGAAATTATCTGGATCTGCCTTTGAGTTTAATGCTGGATTGCTTCCGACTAATTGTTTTGTAATGACTGCAATCTTCTTTGTCACTACAATATCACCCACCATGAACTCAGCAATGTATTCCCCTTCAGGCAAATTCCCAAATTTGTATTTCCCATCTGCGCCTGTTTTGATCAACGAATCACCAGAAACATTAATGAATTTCTCTCCCGTTAAGCTTTCTTCCACAAGTTCTTTCACATAAGATGAATCTTTTTGACTAGTTCGATACAACTTCACAGGAATATTTCCAACGGGATTTTCAGTTGGATCAATCAATCCATCATAATTATCGTCATACCAAACGTATCCAGTCAGATCACGACCATAGACTCGCGTCCAGAACGTTTGCGAATTAACCGGAAGATTCAAATCAGAATTCATTGAAGCATTGTTTACTAGAACATCTCCAGCTTTTTGCCCAGTAGGTTGAATCTTTACTGTCAATTCGACCGATTTCCCAATTTTTAATGGTTTATCTTTATCCTTCCTAGTAACCAGGATAGATTTTGCATCCTTGATGGCTTCTATCGGTGTGGTTCCAGGTATATAGTTCGTCCAACCAGAAATGCTCATCGGATCTGTTGTTGCTGGGTCAACTGAACTATTAGAAAATGAAATACTTGCATTCTCATCATCTACAAAAATCTCTTTGACAATATAATTACCACTTAGACTAGTTCCTCGACCATCCCCGTTATAAGGTAAAACTTCTAACAATCTGGCATTAGGTATGTCTGATGCACTTTCATTCAACATTTTTATTTTATAAGTAATAGATGTATCCTCACCTGAAGGTCGCGGATCATTATCCCCTACTTCAATCAATGGTTTATCTGCGTCTTTACTTAGAATAATTTGTTGGACGAGGTATTCAATGAATGTGTCAGAAGATGACCGCAAAATTTCTTTTGCTGTATCCTTGATACTAGGATCATCAGAAATCCACATTTCTCCCACAGTCTTTACTTCTAAGGAATTAGTATAACCTGTGTCCTTAAAAGATAATTGTGTGATATCTGATGTTGTTGAAAAATTAACTTCTACCCCAGTATTTAGTCTCCCACTATCATTTGAGATATCTGTAAATGTCCAACGTAGTGTTGTTGTTCCATTTCCATTAGTTGTAACAATAGGATCGGGTAGAGAATTACCCACAGCATCTTTCGATGACCCAGGTTTATAATGAATCCCCTTTGGTAAGGTGGTATTTAATGCACAGTCATATTCTGTTTCAGGACTCCCCTTAAACGTTCCGGTCACAGTGACCTCGATATCTTCATTTGTTTGATAGAGAGATTTTTTTACATCTGTTTTTGTTGTAATACCAAATGGTTGAATATAAAGTGATTCCCCTATCCAATTCCAATATTCATTCGGATAGGAAATCGGGTTACCAGATGAATCAAATATTGTTGGTTTATATTGTTCAGTTGTCCCTGCATAGGGAATTTGCATTATAATCCCCTTATTACTATTTAAAAATTGAGTAGCTCCTAGCAAAGCTAAAGGGTTTCCAGCAGGACTTTTATCCCCAGCCTCTCCAATCACTTTTACGGGAATTGCTGGGAAAACTCTTCCTTTAGTAACCGTGTCTGCTTCGGGATAACAGTCATAAAGTACAGCTCCAATTGAACCTGCCAACTTTGCAGATTCTGGAGTATCATACCAATTGTAATCCCCTACCTGGGCATCCAATGATTTAACAATTCTCGTATACGGAGGTGAAGTATTTGCAGATTTAGATACTCCGTAACGAAAAGATTCTTTCGATATTTCGAACTCCCCTATCGTATAAGAAATGGATTCGGCCGAAAGATCATACTCAAAAGCACTGGGATCCCACATCAATAGTTGCTTGATTTCCCCAACCAAAGGATCACTTGTTATAGGAAATGCCCCCATGTAAACGCGGCTTCCTTTAGTTAATTGAACACTCCCAGTATTAATATCCATTCGCCCTTGAGAATTTATCCCCACAATATTAGTCGATTCTTCGCTAACTCTTTGGTATACAGTGGGTCCCCCAGCATATGCTCCCGCCCCTGTAATAATCGTAGGATAAGTAATACTTGATTCACTTGGGCTAGTAATCCCATCATAAGTAACAGATTCAATATAAAAAGTATTGTCATAGCGACTCCACCCTTGGCTGTTTGCATAACTCTGCGTTAAGCTACTATCCCAACCGAATACTAATTCTAAACTGGAAAAACTTTTAGCAGTTGCCTCCGGGGTACGTTTTCCCGTCATGTTATAGGTATAAGGATTTAAGGCACCGACATAATTCGTATTCTTCATCAATGTCCCGTTATAATCATCCGTTAAACCGCCACTGAATGTACCAGAATCATAAACCCCTATTTCTGAAAGGTCTCCGCTTGGCTGCGAAGTATGGATTTGTTGTGTTTTTGCATGTGGAATATCTAATGGTTCACTAAGTTGATCAACATTCACTGTTGCATTTTTAGTCCATGGTGCAGCAGTACGGTCTTTATACGCAGGTGCGAATCCAAATACACTAGCTCGATAATATTGTCCCGTAGACATATTTTGTGCTGGGTTGCTACCAATTTGGTAAGTTCCTTTTTGTTTGATCGTATAGCTAATTTCACCACTTGGAAATGTTGAACCACGATAATCCCCTGTCGAACGTTCCGGTAAAGAATATAGCGTAGTCACTACTCCCATATTCAAAGCTTGGACATATCCATTATTTATACCAATTAACTGACTTGACGAAACTTCACCCTTAACTAGCTGAACCTTCACAGAAGGCTTTGCTGACACTGTTGTTTCTGGAATCGTTAATTTTGATAGATCAGATTCTTCGTAAACTTTGTTAAACTCTTCTACTTCTCCAGTCTCAACGTTAATTGCTTCCACGATTTCAAGTTTGATCGTCGGTTTCAGTTTTTTCCCATGTGGAGAACCATACACATTCATAAAAATTGGCACAAATACTTGACCAGTATCACTGATAATGGATTCCATGACGCCTTCTGAATACTGTGCACCTGTACCGCCTGTTTTATCAATGTATGTTCCATTCGCAATTTCCGCATTAGTTCTGGGAACGCCATCAATGACTTCCACTGCATTGTCAAGATTCGCGATTACACGATATTTGATGTTTGTATACTTTTTCGTCAATTCCTTATTTTGAATAGAGAATGAAACTAAATAACTGACCTGGTCAAAAGAACGAACGATATCGTTGTTCTCATCTTTATCATGTCCGGCTGCATTATCACTATCAAAAGTCGAAGTTCCTGTTTTTACAGACAGATTCACATCTCGTATAATAATCGGAACATCGGATTTAGTTCCCTTAACCTCTTTCGTTGCCTTACTTGTTGTTAATAGCTTGGGTTTCATCAAAGAGTCTTCTGGTTCATACTTAGCTTTTAACAGTTTCTCCAAAGAAGCATCTGTTTTCTTTGTCTCTACCGCATGAACGTACTTGTAGCTTTCTGGCGATCCTAACTCAGGCAGTTTCGTTTCTTCTTTATCGCTATCTTTAGATGTATCTTTTTCAGATTCATCTTTTGTTTCTGCTTTTGAGTCTGTTGTTTCATTTTTCTTTTCTGAGCTAGCCTTTGTACCCTCTTGTGTTTTTTCTTCGGATGTTGTGGTGCTCTTTGTCTCCTGTTTTTTCGTCTCTTCTGATTTCTCAGTTGATTCAGAAGTTTTCGTCGACTCCTGAGTTTTTGACTCTTGTGTTTCTTTTTCTTCCTGTTCTTGACTAATCGAAGCTTTTTCTGGTGCTTCAGATGAAACAGATTCTACCAAAGCTTTGTTTAAAGACTCAAATTCAATGAGTTGTTGCACGCGATTTTCATCATCCACTTTTGAAAACTCTACATCCACTTTTTCTGAGGTATGTCTTTGAATTTCTAGCCACTGTTTTTGATCTTTTTCAAACTCAAAATATAGAGATCCTTTTGCTTCACTTTTCATCACTCGGATACAAGCGACTTTCTTTTCAGGCTTTTTATCCTCACCCTCGTAAAAGTCTTCTGTATCTTCCTTCATCTTTTTAAATGTGTCAGATACTTTGTCTGAAGGTAGCGTCTCCTTATGATAGATAGGAATCGATAATTCTTCTTTTTTCTCGTTTAATACTTTGACTGAGAAATTTTCATCGTACTTCAATTCAAGGATGCCATCTTCTTTAGCAGTCAATTGAATTTTTTCAGACTCTTTTCTTGTTTTAAAGTTTTCTACTTGTTTCCCTTCTTCATTTTCTACTTGTACTAAAGGGGTATCTAATGCCGCATTTAGTAAAGGACCAATGGAAGTAGCGATAAGTATCGCTACTCCCAAAAGAAGAGCAATGGGAAGAAGAACTGCGACTATTGGCTTTCTTTTGAATCTTTCGCGCATGGTCTGTCCTTCCTTTCTGTCCCATTTTTAAGCGTGACGACGTTTTTTATCAATTGCGATTGCTGCTGTACCGATCGTGATAGCTCCGATTGCGATGATCACTAGTAACATCGTGCCAGTGCCACCGGTGAATGGTAGTTTGGTTTCTGGTTCATTGACTACTGTCACTTCAATCGTGCTATCTTCATGTGTTGTCAATGTAACGGTAACATCTTGTGGTGTCTTCAATAGCTCATACCCAGATGGTGATTTCGTTTCCACTACCCAGTAAACTTTTTTAATGTCTGCTTCGTCCCAAGTTGCTTCAGAAGGGATTTCTGGATCTTGACTCGTGTTATTGCCAGACTCTGTATACCAGTCTAATTTCAATCCATCAAAGCGTGCTTCACCTGATGCATTTGAAGTTGAAGTTAAATAAGTCACTCCTGATGGCAATGGTGGAGTCGAAGTACCATCATCATTCAAAGTATATGAATTTCCATCTGATGCTAGATATTTCTTAGCCTTGGCATCGTCTTCTGTTTCTGCAATATGGAATACTGCTCCTGATAAGTCTGCGCCTGCTTTATCGGTCTTTTTAATGTCAAATCCACCATTGTAGTATTCAGGTTCATCACTTTCACTAGAGTCCGGTGTTCCACCAGGAAGTAAGTAATCAACCTTGTATTGGTTTGAGATCGTACCATTGTAATCTTTGTTTGCTTTTGTTTTATAGACAACTTTGATATGAGTATCTTCATCAAGACCTAATTTTTTCATACCATCTTTCGTTAAACTAACGACTACATCTTTCGTAGCACCTAAGGTTAAATCTTCCACGTCATTTCCAGGAGCGATCGTTGTTGCTGCCCCACCACCTGAACCTAAAGTAACCGTATACTCATCTCCATTTGTCAATAAAGTTGGCGTTCCATCTGCCGCAAGTGCGTAGACTTCAACACCTTCTAACATAAGATCTGCACTGATACTATCGCTTACTCTGAAGTAAGAAGCGTAAATCTCGTCACCAATTGAAAACGCTTTATCTGATGTAGCTCCTGTATCTGGATCAACATAATTTTTAATCGTCATATTTTGTGTAGCAACTGCATACAGACCTGAAGGTAACTTCGTTGTTGCTTCCCAATGGAACGAATTTCCAGCTTTAATAGAGAAGCCTTTTCCGCCTTCAACAGTCTTATCTAATTCAGTATTTGAAACAATATTCTTAGGATACACATGGACATCATAAATTAGTTTTCCAGTGTCATCGCGTTTTGTTTGTGGCAGATGAACAAAGAATGGGTCCATCGGTTTGGTAATTTTAATTCCCGTTTTTCCAGAAACAGGGTCTGTATAGGTATACAAATCTTTCCCATTTGCATCTACACCACTTGGCACTTCACGAACGATATAAATACCGTCTGCAAGCTTTTTATCAGACATCCCATTGCTTACATCAAAGACTAATTTACCACTTGAATCTGTAGATCCTGTATTGCTATAAGGATTCTCTGTTGCAACTTGCCAATGTGTTCCTTCTACTTGTTGTAAGGGATCTGTTAAATCCGCATTACCAATCGCTTCAACTTTAATGATTTCAAAGTTAACATCTTGCATCATTTTCTTTCCAGCAATATCGGGCGCTTGGCTTGGATCTGGGTTGATCCCGTCTCCACGCTCGCCTAAATCAGCCGAACTGTTGATTTCATATTTCCATAGGGTAATTTTCCGATCAGATGTATGATCGGATACAGGATTTGCACTAATATCTTGATCTACTGCATAAACCATTGGTGCTGCTCCAGCTCCAGCTGCCCCTAACATTGTCAGCACACCTAGAGTTAACGCTGCTTTACTTATCCATTTTCTCTTATTCTTCATAATAAACTCCTTTGCTTTTTTTGTTTTTTACTCCCAAATTAGATAAAATAAATAAGTGAGAAGAGGTTGCCGCCATTTTCTCAATTATTTATTTTTCCAATACCTGAATAAAATTCCTTTTTCTCTTTAGGTGGACTAATTTCATAATTTTTTAGCTGGTTATATCAATGATTTTGAGAGACAAAAATTTGTCTACCTCCCCAAAATCCTAACAAAATCGGTTTGAAATCAACTTTGTTTCAAAGAAATTGAGAAATATTACGATTTATCTCCCCATTGGTATTACACGGTTTCATCTTTCATAGAGAAACAGTAAGAGAAATGACTTTATTGTCACTTTTAAGGATTTATGAAATTAGCTCAGGTATTGGGAATTAATAAGAAATTAGTATGTCTGTCCCTCGATAAACATACCTCCTTTCAAAGTTTGCAATAAGTTAATTTAATTAGTTATCTTTTCTAGTTCTTACTTATCTAGAACACATTTTTTGCCTAGTCTTGTAAAAAACTAGAAAAGGTCTGGGGATGCCTATATTTCAAGGAATCTCCAAACCGTTTGACGACGAATGACGGCTTATTCTTTTTTGAAAACCTACACCCATGTGATTACCAGGAAAAATCAATTTTTCATGAATAGAAAAGCACCTGTACAGAAAAACGCCACCTTAAGTAAGCGCTTACCTAATAATTGAAAAAAGAATACCCGAAAATTCTATTTCTTAAAAAAAAATTAACTTATAAAGCAGTCTAAATCATCAATTACTTGATAGCGCTGCTCTAGCATTGCATCTACATATGTATCTAAAGTCATTTGAGTGGATGCATGCCCTAAGATTGCACTTACCGATGGAATATCTTTGTTCGCTTCCAAGCAACGTGTTGCAAAAGTGTGGCGTAGTTGATGAAAATGAATGTGTAACAAACCCGCTTTCCTCCGAATTTGATGAAAATGGTAAGTGAGTAAGCGCGGTTCACAAGGTTGACCATTTGTTGAAAAGACAAAAGCACCCTTTGAGTGTTTACGATGAGTTAATAATAGTTTTTTTAGTGTCTTGCTCATTGGAATTATTCGAACAGACGCGTCTGTCTTTGATTCTGTTAGAACCAATTGCGTTTTTCTCTGTTTGTTTAAAATTGAGATTCTTTGGTAAGTATGATTAACATTAATCAAGTTTGCAGTAAAATCTATATCAGACCATTTTAATGCAGCAATTTCACCAATCCGCATCCCTGAATACAAGGCTAATAATGCTGGGATGCCATATCCCTTCTTTTCCTTTGCAGCAATCGCCATTACATTCTTTTGTTCGGACAAAGATAACGCTCGAACTTTCCGCTGTTTCTTTTTTGGAATTTTTAGTTCAGAAAAAGGATTAACATTGATTTTTCCAAGCTTTTTTGCATGATTAAGACACTTATTTAGTATCCGGAAAATAACTTGAATTGTTGAATTTGCCAATTTCTTTTGCAAGTCTGCTAGCAATTTTTTTCCTGTCTCAATCGAGAGTTCATTTAAAGAAATATCTCTGATTATCGGAAAAACATAGGTGCATATTTTATAATAATAGCTAGAAAATGTAGATGGTTTTACCTCACTTTGCACCTCATTGAACCATTCAATCGTCCATTCCTCAAAAGTCTCGGCAGATGATCCTTGAATTTGCTGCAACGATTGATACTGTAGACGAAGAGGATACAATTTCTGCTTCACTTCACTGTAGCTTTTTCCATATATATATCCATACTTTATCCTCCCATTGAATTTTCGACCTTTTGGGTATCTTCCCTCCCAGCGACCATCTTTTCTTAGATAAATATTTTCACCTTTACGCATGTAAAATTTCCTCCTATTTGACGGCCTAACAGACGGCTCAATTTTCGTATTTACTGTCTCCTATTTGTATTTTGAAAAAGAATAATCTTACTTATGATACTTATCTTTATATAAAATAATTATTTTAGTGAACCATATTGCCTATTAATAATTAATAATATAATTGAAACATAAAATATTTTTGATATATCAAACAAATAAGTTATTTTGCATTGTTTAACTATTGGTATTTCTAGTTTTTTACAAGACTAAGTAAATATTCTTATTTCACAAAAAAAATAAAGGCATCTTTTCTAAAAGAGAAAAGATGCCTTTATATTATATAAATAAATCATATTAATTTATATTATCATCGAAAAATAAAATAGTTATTATATAACAATCCTATTGTCAACAAATATAAAAAACATCATATCCGAAAAAAACTGTTTATGCACTTAAATGACATCAGACTTAGCGTAAGCGTCTTCTAAATCTTACCATTAGAATAAGTAACTCTGACCTTTTCAGATTCAGTATAAAAAAGTACTATCCATTTACTAGAGATAGACAGTTTGATTCAACATGACCATCTGAATGAGCTTTGCTTTTGATTGTTTTAATGACTAATAAGAACAAACAATCGTCCATTCAAAATTAGATGTGATCCGTAGCAAATCGCATCTTCTCATCCAAAACTCCATCATTTTGTCCACATGTTTCTAAGTAAAGCTCACTTATAGTCTAGTTCAACCTTATATGCTTTATAGGCGCCCCGAAACATAAGAGGAGAATAATAACAAGTTCAAAAAAATGTAGAAAAGAATGATGAGTCGTTTGATACAATCGTATCTCTATTGCTTGTCTAGCTACATTGACGCAAGATAAGCTCCTACATGAGAGTACCATTTTTTCCCCTATTTAAGCCTCAAAGAACGTTTTATTTTTTTCTTTTTCAAGTCTGGCCATCACCCAAGTAGACTCAAAAGAATCGGAATCGCGTTTCCTTGATCGCTCGGTATTTTGGTCTCACGACTGGATCACCATTCACGAGATCCTTTGCCATTTTCTGCATGTCTTCTACCATTTTTTTCCCGCCAATTTTGTGAATCTCTTTATACGCCTCTTTCATGTAAAAGTTTCGCTGTCTCAGGCCATGAGCATCAGAAGCGACCATAAAGAGCATCTGGTGTTCCAGCATGCGTCTAGCTGTCCACTGAATCTCGTCGCCGAATACTCCTACAATACTAGGTGCTGTCAATTGTGTCAGCACACCCATTTCAAGAAACGGCAGCAGCTGATTAGGATCATTGCGAAAGATCCAATTTCGTTCAGGATGGACGATCACTGGGACATGCCCTTGTTTCAATAAGCTGTAAAAGACTTCCGTTGTGTATAGCGGGATTTCATGCGTCGGTAACTCAACTAATAGATAAGTGTTGCCCAAATCTGTAAATAGGAGCTCTCCCCGCTCGATTTCCATCAAAAGGTATTCCGTCAGTCGGACTTCCTGTCCTTCCAGCAGAGTCAAATTCAGCCCTCTGCGATCAATTTCCTGCTGCAAAGACTCGACGTGCTGAATAATCTCGTCGGCTGGATTATTGTATTTTCCATTGTTGTGATGAGGCGTACACATTAGATGTGTAATTCCCTGACTGATTGCCTTACGGACCATTGCTAGACTTTCTTCCAAGTTTTGTGCACCATCGTCTACACCTGGCAGAACATGACTATGTAGATCAATCATTTACCCTTCACTTATTTCCTTCCGTCCCATAATAATAGTAGGAGGCCTCTCCTTGTTTTTTACCGTTGTAGATGACACCGAGAATTTTCGCTTGAACCATCTCCAATGTTTTTTTTGCTTCCAGGATTGCTTGCTTCTTCGTAGCCCGTTCCCGAACGACTAAGATCGTTCCATCGACATAAGCCGACAAGATCTGTGCGTCGGTCACTGTAACCACCGGCGGCATATCAAAAATCACCAAATCAAATGACTCTTCCAAAACCCCTACCAAATCCTGCATTTTTTGTGATCGCAGCAATTCAGATGGATTCGGTGGTGTCGGCCCACTAGGCATCAGATAGAGATTTTCAGTCGCTGTCTCGACCAGTCGGTTGTTGATAGATGTGTTTCCATGCGTCAGATATGCGCCTTCATGATGAAAGCTGCCGCTAGTTGAATTTTCTTCTGTCAAATAATTACTCAGGCCATTCACATTGGGAACTTTGAAGCTCAAGGCCACACTGGGTCTCCTCAAATCAGCATCAACCAACAGCACGCGGCTGCCAGTATTCGCAAATACGATCGCTAGATTTGCTGCCGTGGTGGATTTTCCTTCTGAAGGGCCGGAAGAAGTAATCACTAAAGATTTTATTTTCTTATCGGCAGAAGAAAATTCGATATTGGTACGAATCTTCCGATATTGCTCTGCTGCCGTAGAAAAAGGGTTGATTGAAGCAATCAAATCAACCGGATTGATCATTTGTTTTCTTTTTGCCATCTATGTCCTTCTCCTAATCCTCAATAACTCATTTCTCAAACACGTTTGCGTTTACGTGAATTCACTGTTCGCGCTTGGATCATTTGCGTGTCTTCCTGCGGCTTCACTATGATTCCTCGATTGTCGAATAGTTCTTTTTTACTAATTTCCGAAACTTGGCCTAGAATAGGCAGCTCCAGAACCTCCGCGATGAAGCGCTCATCCTTCACTGTTTTATCTAACAGCTCGATCAAAAACGCGAGACCCACACCCAACATCATGCCTAAGACCGCACCAATCAACAAATTCAGTTTATTATTCGGAAAGATTGCTTTGGAAGGAACGAACCCTTTTGAAGTGATCGTCACTTTACTTACCTCCAGCACGTCCTCCGCTTTTTTCTTGAATATCCCCGCGGTTACATTCGCGATCGTAGCCGCTTTTCGCGGTTCAGGTGACTTCGCGATAATTCGGAACATCTGTGAATTTTGAGCCTGCTCCACTTCGATGATCTCTTTTAGCTCACTGTTACTGTAGGTATACTGATACTTTTTTTGCAGTTCCTTTTGGACAGCATCAATAACGATATCGCCTTTGATCATGTCTTTATATGTATTGATCAGCAGTACATTCCCATTGATATCATTTTGTAAATTAGTCGCAGTTCCCTCCGCTTGTTTGTTCTGCACGATCAGCTGCGCTGCTGAATCATAGATCGGGGTAAGCATGAAAAAGGTGACCCCAGCTGCCAGTCCGATCCCGGCAATTGTGGTCATAATGATCAATAATGCCTTCTTTTTTAAGATTTGAATTAATTCTACTATGCTGATTGTCTCTTCCATCACTTTTCTCCTCACTAACGAATCTTAACTATTTTTTTGTGGCGAAGCCTTTCACTGATAAGTACCAGTAAGATCGCTACGACAGTGGCTATCCCCCCTGCAACGATAAAACTCAAATCAAATGCTGTGACATAACTTGTTACAAAACGATACAAGCCCTCCGATAAAATTCCTAACCGATTGATCACACCGCTAAAATAAATAGCTGCCGGTAATACGATTAACATCAAGCCTGCTCCAAAAAAAACAATGCTGCTCCAACGGATCCGTTGATGCTTCATTTTGACCATCAGGAGCAATCCCAAGAAGATAAATAGAGAAGCCACCGCTACAAGAATCAAAATCAAGTTTAGCGACGAGCGAAAGCTCATCACTTTTTTTCCATATTCCAGCAGATATGGAATCTCAATATAGGCAGAATAATTCTTTGTCGCACTTGCCGCCAAATTATCCAAATTACTTTTTGTCCCTTCATCGATCGTGTAATTCTTTTGTTTCGCATACTGATCAACATTTTTGAGAATATTCTCTTTGATCAAGCTTTCTCCCTGAATCTTAAAAGGAACTTCTTGATAGATACTCCGAATATAGTTCTCAACATTGGATGAGACTGTCTCTTTAGGAACGACATCTGCCAAGACTTCAGGCGGAATGTTACTTCCCCGACCTAAGTCTTGAATGCTTTCTGTCATGTCCTTACGAATCGTCTCGACATAGCCCGAACGGCGGACCTGCTGGATCATAAAGTTCTGATTGAATAAGGTCAGGCGGATACAAATCAACGCACTCGTAGCGAAAAGAAGCAAGGATCCGATAAAGGCCAATATCCATCTGGGAATATTTCGTTTCATATGATTCATCGTCGTTGCTTCCTCCTAAATCCATTTCGCTTGATTTTTTACTATTCGTTCATGATAGCCTACTCATTTCCATTGATCATTGGCCCAGAGACATACTCTCCGATGGCGAATAAACGCTCGTTGGTTAAACCTAGACTGTCAATCGGATAACAGGTATAGAGAATCAATCTCCGATCATTTCGTTGATAGATCATCTCATTAATTTCTTTATCCTTCTTATCTCGCACTTCTAATTGATTGATGCGGTAAACATAGTTTCCATAGGTGGTCTGAAGCGTGACCTCATCTCCGATCTGAGCAGCACCCAGCTTGCCAAAATCATCGACATTGTGTCCGCCAATCAGTGTGGTCCCCAGCTCACCAGGGTAGACGGACCCCATAAATTGTCCCGCGCCTTGACGCAGTATCTCTTCGGTATCTCCAAAATATAAAGGAACATTCAATTGCAGTTTTTCTATCTTCACTTTCCCGTACAGCTGGCCACCCAACGGATAATCGATCTTACTCGAGGGCAGCTCATTCTTTTCGTTCGTAGCAACTTTTTTATTGTCCACAGCCGTAAACGACTGTTTCGTCGTCTCAAAGTTAGGGGTATCTGTTAATAAGAATAGTTGGATAGAAGAAGTGACAAATTGTATGACAGGTCTTCCTATTACATAAATCAAAGAATAGCCGATAACCAGAAAGACGATTGGAGCGATCATCGTCACTCCAATCCTCTTCAATCTTGAAGACCTAGGCAAACTTCTTACGTCCTACTACAAATGCACCTGCTGCAACAAGTAATAAGCTTGCGAAGGAAATCGCGCTAGACAAATACGTCATCCCTGTCTGTTTCACAGCACCACCTGAAGTGTAAACTGTGCTACTGGAGCTTTTTGACCCAGCAGAACCAGAGCCCGGCTGAGTAATAGAATAGCCTCCAGGGTAGAAGGTAATTGTCAGCCCAAGGGTATTCGCCGCTTTGGTGATCATATCCTTCAATTGGTTCTTAGTGTTCAGCGGCAACGCCTTAATCAACGCTTCGATCGAATTGATGTTTGATACATCAAGACCTGACGCTTCAACTAAAGCACGAGCACTCTGAATCTGTTCAACCACCACATTCACCTTATCCGCAGACACATCATTCTGCTTCAAGAAGTTCTCTGCCTGTGCACGTTCTGCTGCGCCAATGTTAAACGTCTTCCCGCCGACAGTGACACCTTTGTCCAGCTCCGACAAAATTCTTTGCTCATCGACTGTAATGGCACCGTCTGCCTGAGCACTAGGCCCAACAAACAAAACCACCGCGATGAGTGCAATGAACCCACTTACAATTTTCTTCATCTACAAACCTCCTTTACTAAAAAATGGCAAACAAAATAATCATCGAAAATAATATTTTCCGATGATATAAGTATACTTTTTATCATTTTAAAAGACAACATGTTTTATTATTTTGTTCAAACACACTAAAAATGCAGATGAATTAATAAAACTTATTAATAATACGTAACAAATTATTTATTTAGCGTTAGAAGATCAAACACCCTACTGAAAAATTATAAAAGCCGGAAAGTTAACTTTCCGGCTTCCTAATAAGCAATTATAAATATCAAAATAGTTTTTCTACAAGTAAATAAAAGATTAGTCATTTTTTTTAAGTCTTTTATCTTATACCTGATTACAGTTCAGATACCATCCGAATTCATTTTATTGTTTCTGAGTACTAAACTAAAAGCTAGTTTAATTGAGCTTTCAGCTCATCCTGCACACGCTTCAACTCGGTAGGATCAATACGTTGATAAGAAACGCCATCTTGCATAAAGCCTTCACCCTTCATCTGATCAGACTTGATATTGCCAAAGGCTCCTCGATAATCCCCCATCAAGTTCCGCATATCCGTGAAGCTCAGATCCGTTTTCACGTTCTCACCCATTGTTGTCAAAATCGATTGATAGTTGGTTAACCCATTCGTACTAAGCACCTTTTTAGAGACACCAGTAATAATCTGACGCTGCCGTTCTTGCCGACCATAATCCCCATTCGGATCATCGTAACGCATGCGAGAATACTTCAGCGCTAATTCCCCATCAAGCTGCTGAGAACCTTTAGGAAAAGTAGTGCCTTCATACGTAAATTCAAAAGGATTATTGACCTCAATCCCACCAACCGCATCAACTAAGGCCTCAATGCCTTCCATGTTGATGGTGATGTAATGATTGATCGGAATATCCAGCAATTTCTCCACCGTATCCATCGACATCGCTGCACCGCCAAAAGCATAAGCATGATTGATCTTGTCCTGCGTATTATGTCCAACGATCTCCGCATACGTATCACGCGGCAAGCTAACTAGTAACGATTCGTTCGTCGACGGATTTACCGTCGCAACCATCATCGTATCCGAACGCCCCTGCTCCGTTCGTCCCAGCGCACCAGTATCCACTCCCAAAAGCAAAATACTAAAAGGCTCCTGTTCAGACAGATTCACCTGCCGCTTCTCAGAACCGCTTCGCTTCACCGTCTCATAGGCACCATCCGCCGTAGACTTTACATCGTAATACATTTTCGCACCAACACCAACGATTACAAGAATGATCGTTAATAAGATTCCTAGTAACGTTAAGAAAATCTTTTTTGATCGACTTGTACGTTTAACACCCTGACGCTTACGCTTTTTCTTTTCGGACATTTGATCAACTCACTTTCTCCATTGATGATAAAAATGTAAATATGATTTTTTAGCGATATCCGTCATAGAAGTATTCGACTGTCCAACGCTTCCATCTTCTTTATGCCTAATAAAAATTTGGGGATAAAAAATAATTTTAATCTTTTTACTCATTGCCAATTGTCCGAGATGATCCTCCTCTGCAAATAAAAACATACTATCATCAAAAATTGGATATAGTGATTCAATGGCTTTCTTATGAAATATAATGAACGATCCATGACAAGAATAAACTCTAACTTTATCACGGGTAAACAAATTATATAGTTCTCGATAAAGGCGATTGATTGCTGCCCCTAATAAATAAATATATTTTTTTTCATTCTTGAGGCCGAAATACTGAAGGTAATCAATAATTATAGAATTTCTCGGTTTATAAGGATTTTGATTTTTATTTTTTAAATTTTGAATTTTAGGCGCAATTATTTTACATGAAAAGGATTCCTTGTTTTCTAATAATTTTTTTAGTCCATCTGGAAGAAAAAAAGTATCTGGATTACAGACAATTAAGTAATCGTATCGCAAATTGGCTTCGGCATACCTAATCCCTTGATTATTACCATATCCATATCCATTATTAGATACTGGTAAAAAAACATATTCTCTTTCTAAACAAAAATTTTTAATCTTCGAATCATCTATTTCGTCTGAAAAAGAATTAACTACGATCACTTCATGTAAATCGCTAACGTTCTCAATACTATTCGAAAATTTCTTTAGATCTTCAAATGATTTGTAACAAAGTATCACAAAAACAAAATTAGTTTTTTTCATAAATCCGCCTTCTTACTTTTCGCCATGAATGATAGGTCAAAACTCCTA
Organism: Enterococcus sp. GPZ-007; assembly: GCF_059374735.1. Taxonomy (NCBI): domain Bacteria; kingdom Bacillati; phylum Bacillota; class Bacilli; order Lactobacillales; family Enterococcaceae; genus Enterococcus; species Enterococcus sp. GPZ-007. The sequence continues at coordinate 89,925 of NZ_JCAFYN010000004.1, forward strand.
ATATTAAATAAGCAACAAAAAAAGATAAATAATATTGATAATCGTACTTTGAAAAATACACTGTTATGATTAAAAATAGAAAACTGATAAATAAATTAATAGTATTATATGCTTTCTCACTCAGGGCATCTAGTGGATTTCTTAAAAGCAGATATATTGAATTAGGTAAGATGGAAAAAGACATGCCTATTACTACATTTGAATATTTAATGTATTCCTTGGTAAATAAGATTTGTAAGATAACATCAGAAAAGAAGTAGAGACTCAGAATTAGAATCATACTACATAATATATATATTTTTGAAAGTAATTTAATTTTCAGTTCTATGTCCTCATAATTTTTATCAGCAACATTTTTACTTATATAAGGCAATAATACTAATCCAACAAAACGAAATAATGGCGTTACTATTGAATTTAGAGATAGTGCTGTAACAAATCCAGCAGTTCCTTCTATCCCTAACTTACTATTCATAATTATTATTGGGATAGTAGTAAAGGAAAAAAGAATAAACTCCCCAGGAACTCTTGGAAGTGAAAATCGTAAAACCTCAAATGTTATCCTTCTTACTAATTCTTTCTCTTTTTTGTGAACTAGATTAGTTGAATAACTATATGAAATTTTTATAATCAAAATGATAGAAAGCATTGTTAATACTGTTCCTCGCAAAAAAAGCATTGTTGCAGGACTATTTTTACTAAAAAAAATTAAGATAAAAGATATGACTTGTACAATTATTTGAGTGAAATTATATATATAAAACTTATCAATTCCGCGATAGTAAGAAAATATATATGTTGTAAAAGCTACACTGACTGCCATGAAAATTAGAGGCCAAAAAAAATATGCATATCCTTCATTACTAAATATGAGCCTCATAACGAAATCTTTAAATATAAATAGAATAGTTACTGTAACTATCGTTGCAATAAACATTATTCTTTTGGAGACTACAAAAAAAACTGACTCCTCTTTCTTTTTTCTTTTTGCTATGTAGTAAGGGAGATATCTTGGTAAAGTAATACCTAAACTTAAAACCATAACATATGCTATTACATTTGCCGATCTGTTCACAATATTAAATTCAGTGAATTTGATAGGACCAAGATAGTAGCTAATCAGCTTATTTGTCAAAAAAGCTAATAATAATACGACTATCTGTCCAAAAGTAGTGATAACAATATCATGTGCAAATGAACTTTTTTTAATTTGTTTTAAAATTCTCTTTCATCCTTTCTGTTTTGGAAGGTCCACCACAAATAAAAGTAGAATAATACAAAAACCACAAAATAACTAAAGTAACTGAAAATCGAAACAGTGAAAGAAAATAGAATGAAAGAACAAATCCCTAACAGAAATGTTTCTGCAAATCTAAAAGTATTTTCTTTTATAATAGAATACACACTTCGATTAGTAAAAAAACCTAAAAATAGGCTGATGATGGGAACTCCCACTATTGAATAATCGGTAATCAACCCTCTAAAAGCAGTAAAGACATTAGTGCTGACATTTCCATGACTATATATATCAGAAAACACTCCTTGATTTCTCTGAACCAAACCAAAAAAATTTGCTAGTCCTAAAAATGTATATGATCCAAAAGCAGGTTCTATATTAATCGCGTGATTTGTAAACCAAAAATCAAATGCTGGAACATGACCTAAAGCATAATTTGCAAATTTATTACGAACTATCTCTAAGGTTATTAAATCAAAACTACCTATCCTGAGCATCATTGATATAATTAACAAAATGATAATTAAGCCAATTGCCAACGAAGCCATTAAGATTTTTTTGGCATTAAACTTTATATATCTTTTATAAAACTTTAAATATCCTAAATAGTAACCTGAAACCCATAAAATGATACAACCCAATATTGTCGCTTTTGTATTCTCTGTTAATAAAATAAGAATAGGCGGAAAAAAAGCGACTATCGACATAATTTGGGATATCTTTGTTTTTGAAAAAGGATAAACATATCCTCCTATTGCACAAGAAAAGTAGACAAATACAAGAGAAAATTGAACCATTAAGCTATTCGATCCTATCTGATTATATCTATTTCGTGCTGCAGTTGTATTTACATTAACTAAAGTTTCAATATCCATCAAATTTATTAGTGAAATTCCATATTGTTTTATCAAAGTAATAGTGTAAAAAAAAGCAATAACCAATGATAAAAATTGTATCATTTGTGATTTTTTTTCATTAAAGGAACGATTCGAATTAGAAGTATGAACTTCCTTTTTTCCTTGGATAGAATATCCAAACACAAACATTAAGCATACAGTAAATATCCAAATTTCAGGATAAAAATTTAGTTTGATCTCTTTAAATAGCAATATCGATAAACTAATATTTATTGTCCAAAAAATACATAGCAAACTTGGAATAGACGAAAGCGTTTTTGAAAAGTATTTTGATATAAAAATACAAATTATCCCTAATAAAATCAAAGCGATGTTCACAATGCTACCTCCGTAAATGATAACTGTATCATAGTTTCCAATAATGAAAATTATTCTTTTCTAGTTCGGTTGAATTAAACAAATTCTTTATATCAATTAATATCTTAGACTTTGAATCAGAATACATCGTTCCTATTGAATCTAATGTAAGTTTAGTAAACTCATCGTGAGCGACTGCAAATAGCAAAGCATCAGCATTTTTAATATTTTCTATTGACTCTAAAGAAACTCCATATTCATTTATAGCTTCTTCTTCGTTTGCCCAAGGATCCACTATCATCGGCGAAATACCATACTCTCTCAATCTCTCAATGATGTCTATAACCTTTGAATTTCGTAAATCAGGACAATTTTCTTTAAACGTAAGTCCAAAAATAACGACATTAGCAGATTTCACCGGTTTTCCGCTTAGTACCAATTTCTTTATAAGTGAGTCCGCGACAAAACTGCCTATAGAGTCATTAATTTTTCTTCCAGATGAGATCAATTGAGACGTATAGCCCAAATTCTCTGCTTGATAAATAAAATAATATGGATCTACTCCAATACAATGTCCCCCAACTAATCCTGGACGAAATCCTAGAGAATTCCATTTTGTATTCATTGCATCAATAACTTCATTTGTATCTATTCCCATTTTATCAAATGCGATCGCTAATTCATTTACAAAAGCTATATTGATATCTCGTTGAGAATTTTCGACAACTTTTGCCGCTTCCGCAACTTTTATTGAACTAGCCTTATGAACCCCAGCATCAATTATAAGCTTGTATACTTCTGAAATTTCATCGAGTGTTGCTTTGTCTATCCCCGATACAATTTTAACGATTTTCTCTAATGTATGAATTTTATCTCCAGGATTGATTCTTTCAGGGGAATACCCTATTTTAAAATCACTTCCACATTTTAATCCAGACTCCTTTTCTAGAATTGGAATACAGATATCCTCAGTGGCTCCAGGATAAACAGTTGATTCATAAACGATAATTGAACCCTTGCTTAAGTTTCGACCAACAACTTTACTAGCACTAATTATTGGTGCAAGATTTGGGGTTTTATCTTGATTAATAGGCGTTGGCACAGCAATAATAAGAAACTTTGATTTTTTTAATTCTGTTTCGTCGCTTGTAAAATAAACATTCGCGTCTTTTATTCTTTCATTTCCTACTTCTTGGGTAGGATCTATGCCATTCTTATATTTATTCACCTTTGATTTATTATTATCAAACCCAATTACGTTCATTTTCTCTGAAAATGCAACTGCAAGTGGCATTCCAACATAACCTAACCCTATGACACTTAAAAACTCTTTCTTACTAAGTAAGCTATCAGAAAAAGACATAAAAAAACCTTCCTTTATTTTACTTTTGAAGTTAACTTTCCGATTTTAAAATAGAACTTCATATTGATTTTTTGTCATTGAAAAAAGATATGCATCATGGAACTCACCAAATTTATAGACATTTTCTTGTAAATATCCAGTTTGAATGAATCCATTTTTTTCATAGAATCTAATAGCTTTTAAATTATATGAAAAAACTTTCAAATACAATACGTTCAAACGCATTGTTTCAAAGATAAACTTCATAATTTCCTTTAGGGCAGCAGTTCCAATTCCAGAATTTCTAACCTTTTCTTCTCCAATAAGAATAGATAACATTGTATTTCCATTAACATAATCAATATCATGCAAACCTATTAATCCTAATGGAACCCCATCCTCTAAACATATTACAAAAAATCTATCATTTCCATTTTTTATGTTCTCAAACCAACTAACATGCTCTGACTCTGAAATAGGAAAAATTGTTCCGACTGAATCTCTTAATCCCTCATCTTTTTTCCATTCATAAATGATTTCTCGATCAGAATACACTAATCCTCTAAGAAAAATCTTCATTATTCTCTCCTTTAGAGTTCTCAATATTTATATTCTTTCTAGCTAATACAGTGTAGATAGTAGCAAAAATAATCTTGACATCTAAAATAAAAGAGTAGTTTTGAGTATAGTAAACGTCATTTTTAAATTTCTCAGATTGGCAAACAGAATTTCTAAAAAAGGCTTGATTATATCCAGTTATTCCTGGTCTGACTGATAATTTTTCCAACTCCTCATTATTATATCTATTAATTTGGTCTGGTAAATCAGGTCTTGGACCGACAAACGACATTTCTCCCTTTAACACATTCAGCAGTTGAGGAATCTCATCTAAACTTGTTTTTCTCAAAAATCTCCCTAATCTGGTAACTCTCTCATCTGAAGTAGAATTAAAAGTTGAGCCATCTGAGTTTCTTATATCTGGAACGTTTTCGTACATTGTTCTAAATTTTAGTATGGTAAATTTTTCCCCATATCTACCTAACCTCTGACTTAAGAAAAAAACACTTCCCTTATCATCCAAAACAACAAAAATAGATACAAAAATTACTAAAAAAAACAAAATGGGTAATAACAAAATGGAAAAAAATACATCAAGAAGACGTTTTACATATAATCTATACAAATAAAAACCTCCTTATAATCATTTGCTTATCGATTTTTGATAATAGTCTCGATATTATTCATCAATTCTTTATTTGTGTTATCTGAATTAAACATTTCTAGATATAATTTTCTTGCATTTTTTCTTTGATATTCTAACTTTTTAGGTTGTTTGTAATACTCTAAAATAATATCAGCAAGCTCATCTGAACTATCATAATACTTACCACATTCATTCTTTTCTGTTAAAATCCTCATCTCTCCATCCACCTCGACCAAAATGGGTAATGAAGCGGATAAGTATTCTCCAAACTTATTGGGCGTATTCATATTATAATTCACACTATTTATATATGGAGCTAATCCTAATGAAGAATTAGAAAGTAGACTTAATAATTTATCCTTCTCAATCCATCCGGAAAAAATGACGTTTTCAGTTGCCTTTTCTTTAATTTTTTCTAGGTATTCTCCAACACCACATAGTACAAATTTAATATCTTTGTAATCATAAAGCCTTTTTGCAGCTTGTAATATTTTATCGAATGAAAACTGTCTCCCAAAATTCCCTGTAAATGAGATAATAAAATCACTGTCTTGCAAGTCAAAATCTGACCAACTCTCACTGAAAAGTCTTTTATATTCTTCATATCTGTAATTTGGATACCCCATTCTAACCACAGCATCCGTTACTTTTTTCTTTCTATCGCATATTTTCAATCCAAAATCTAAGAAACCATCAGCCAATGCAGTCAATCCACTAGCATTTCTAAATGCATACCTAATTCTTTTTTTTGACCATGTACTATACAAACGCACAGGAAAATCTAACAACTTTGGTACTGCATCAGCGTATATATCAGGCCATAAATCTCTTATATCAATGATGTAAGGAATGTTATTTTTAATAGAAAATTCACTAATTTTTTTAACAAGCTCTAACGGTGTATTTCCAACCAAAATTATATCAGGGTGTTCGTCCTGTTCTTCCATCAAATTGACAATCTGTTTTGCAGCTTGTCCATGAAAAATTATTCTATCTACAGAAACATTTTTTTTGTATCCTGTAACTTTAGCTATTATTAATTCCAAATTTTTATTTAGCAAAATAGCCTTATCCGAGTTGACTCTTTGATTTTTTTCATAATGATTGAAAGACACTGAAAACCATTTCACTTTGTGCTCATTTGAAGCATATAGTGCAAAATTACCTTGCCTTCTTAAACGAACGTTTTTCCCGTCTATCGGTAATGGCTCACCGATCCCAATTATCCATATGTTCATGTAACACTCCATTTAATCATATTTAATAATAATTTTAGAAATAATCTCATCGCAATTCTTTAAAGCATCCTCAGCTGTTTCACCATTACAAATCACATAACCTAGTCTTTCATTACTTGATTTAAATAAATTCTTAATATTATCGCCTTTATTATAATTGATTACTATTTCAGAGAAATAATCAGTATTTAATTCTGGAATTATGACTTCTTTTAAAACCCCTGATACTTGAGGAATATATTTGATTGCAGATCCTTTATCTAAATTTTTTCTTATTTTAAAGATTCTGCCCAAACTAGAAAAAATATTTGCTTTCACCATATTAATTCCAGTCGATAATGGGACAAGATGACTTGTAATACAATCGCCACCTAATCTTAATCCAATTTCTACTATTTTAGGACCATCAGGAGTCAATTTAATTTCAATATGAGAAACCCCTTTTTTATAGCCAATTGCTTCTAAAGATTTCTGAATCAATTCAGCCACTTCTCTATGATAATTCTCGACAAATTTACTTGGCTGAGAATGCCCAATTTCTACAAAATGAGGAGGGCCTGAAGTAACTTTATCAGTCATCGCTATAATATTATTAACGCCGTTGATCATTATAGACTCAACACTAATTTCATTACCAGACATGTATTCTTCAATAAGAATGTAATCAAGCTCAGTCTGTGATATCGTATAATCAAATGCCTTTGATACCTCTTTAATACGTGAATCCCTTTTGATAAAACTAATTCCACGACTTCCAGAATTGTCAGTTGGTTTTAAAATAAAATCTATTCCTTTATTTTGATTCATAAAATCTATTATTTCATAAAAAGTATGTATTTTTCTGAATTTAGGTACTTTTATTCCTGATTCTTGCAGTATAGTTCTCATTTGAAACTTATTATTTGCATTGCGAATAACATTTTCAGAAACAATATTTAATTCTAATTTATCTGAAATTTTTGCCAATACAGTCATAGGTCGATCGGTTGCTGCTGTAACAACTGCAGAAACTTTATACTTTTCTGCTAGACTTAAAACTTCTACATAATCCAATGTACTTACCTGAAAAAAAATGCTTCCTAACTTTCTCCCTGGCGCATTACTATCATAATCAACAACTATGGTGTAAAAGCCATTATTCATTAATTCTTTGATTGTGGGTATTTGTAATTCACCCGCACCCAAAACCAATACTTTTTCCACTAGTATAAAAACACTCTCTTTCTAATTCAAACTTTTTATGACACATTCTCCAATATAACGGACATCTTCTGTTGATAATCCTGTATGCAAAGGTAAAGTAATCTCATTTTTATACATTTCAAAAGCATTAGGAAAATCCTCAATTTTAAAACCCATATTCTTGTATGCTGTCAAAAGAGGTAATGGTTTGTAATGTACGTTTGTAGAAATACCTTTTTTAGCCAAAAAGGCAATCATCTCATTTCTGTCACTTTGATTAACTGATTCAATAATTCTACATAACATCAAATGACCACTTGATTTACAATTATTCATATTATGATTGAGCACTTCAAATGAATTAATATTATGGAAAATTTTATTATATTCATCGATAAGCATTTCTCGTTTTTTTAATATATCATTATACCTTTCTAATTGTACTAAACCCAGAGCGGCTTGTATATCAGTCATATTGCATTTATAAGCTGGAGAAATAATATCATATTCCCATGATCCTAATTGATTTTTGGAAAACGCGTCCTTAGTTTGACCATGTAGGGATAAAACATTGATATTTTGATATATTTTTTTATCAGCTTCAGAACTTAAACTTCTCCATGTTAAAGCTCCACCTTCTGATGTAGTCAAATTTTTTACAGCATGAAAAGAAAAACTTGTAAAGTCGGCTACATTACCAGCTTTTTTTTCTTTGTAAATAGCTCCAAATGAATGAGCTGAATCTGCTAAGATAATAATTCTTCCAAAAAGTCTTTGTATCTCATTATTAGCTTGGAATATAGCTTTTTTTGATTCTACAATTTCAAAAATTTTATCATAATCACACATTACTCCAGCTATATCTACAGGAATAATTACTTTTGTTTGGGGCGTGATAGCCTGTTCTAATTGTTCATAAGATATATGATAAGAGTCCTTATCAGTATCAACTAATACTATTTTAGCACCCACATGATCAATAACACTCGCCGATGCAGTATAAGTATAAGCCGTAGTAATGACTTCATCTCCTGGACCAATACCTAACAATCTCAGACATAACTCCATACTTGCAGTTGCAGAACTTAGACAATTTGTGTTTTGAGTTCCACAGTATTGAGAAATTTTTGTTTCAAATTCTTTAGTCCTTGGTCCTGTTGTTAACCAGCCAGATTTTAGAACTTTAACAACACTTTCAATTTCTTTTTCACTAATATCTGGTGGAGAAAATGGAATACTTTTCATCTTAAACTCCTTAATTATTTATTTGACGCATTAGCAAATTCAACAATTTCTTTTGACAATCGTTGGTCACGTTTTGATAAACTCTTGACAAATTTCATCACCTTATCAAGATCATATCCCTTAATATTTCCAACAAAAATTTTGTCGAATACAGCCTCATCAGTTCTTTCTTTGTCTAGTAATAATTCTTCATATAATTTTTCACCTGGCCGGATACCGGTCTCAATAATCTCTATCTCATCCTCTGTATAACCGCTGAGACGGATCATATTTCTCGCCAACTCAACAATTCTAACAGGTTCACCCATATCAAGAATAAAAATCTCCCCACCTTTCGCAAGAGCCCCTGCTTGAATAACAAGACGACTAGCTTCTGGAATAGTCATAAAATAACGCGTCATCCGAAAATCAGTCACTGTTACAGGTCCACCTTTTTCAATTTGCTCTCTAAATAGTGGAATGACACTTCCTCGAGACCCTAAAACATTTCCAAAACGAACAGCTGAGAATTTCGTACAATTTTCTTCGTTTAATGCTGTTACGATCATTTCTGCAATGCGTTTTGTTGCCCCCATTACATTCGGTGGGTTGTTTGCCTTATCAGTTGAAACCATGACGAAATTTTTGACTTTTGATTTTTTTGCAGCTTCAGCCACATTTTTTGTTCCAAGAACATTATTTTTCAAAGCTTCGCTAGGGTTGTATTCCATTAAAGGAACATGTTTATGAGCAGCAGCATGATAAACAATGGTTGGTTTATAGTCATTCATGATATCAAATATTCGATCTCTATCTTGAATATCCGCAATTAATGGGATAATCTCAGTGATTATATTGTTATGTTTTGTCTTTAATTCACGTTCGATTTGATAAATTGAGTTTTCTCCGTGCCCAAGTAAGAGTAATTTTTTTGGATTGAATTTCATCACTTGTCGACAGATTTCTGAACCAATAGATCCCCCTGCCCCGGTAACAAGAATAACTCGATTAGCTATCTGGTCTTTGATGGAATCAATATCCAGCTGAACTTCATCTCTGCCTAGCAAATCTACGACATCAATTTCTTTCAATCGGGTCATACTTACTTTTCCTGAAGCTATTTCTTCCAGTGAAGGCATTGTATTTACTTTTACATTCAGAGGTTCAATTAGTTTAAATATCTCTCTCAAACGCGTATTAGATAATGAGGGAATCGCAATCGCTATTGCATCGATATCTTTTTTCTCAATTAGCATTGGTAAGTCTTTAATACTACCTAATACTTTTATTCCCGATAAATATGTATGTAGTTTATTTGGATCATCATCAACGAGTCCAACAACTTCAATCTCTCCAGCAGTTATTGAGCCTAAAAAGCTATTACAAAGAATTTGTCCCCCACTTCCAGCACCAACGATTATAGTTTTTTTTATTTTACCATCACCGTTACTATGCTCATTTCTTTTTTCAATAAACATACGCCAACTAATTCGACTTGTAATAATAAAGAAAGTCGAAAAGAAATAGGTCAACATTTGAAACCTCAAACTATAACTGTATCCGGCTATAAAGTTCATGCTTATTGCACCAACAATAATCTGACAAGTAATCGCAAGAAAAATTGCTATCATTTCTTTTAAATTCGTATAACGATTTATCCGTGTAAATACTTTAAAAATAAAACCAAACAATACATATAAAAACAAAGAAACAATCGTATTCGTGATAAAAAATTTAATCGTAATCAAAACTAAGGGATGCATAAATAGATAAGCCCCCAAATTTGCTGATACAATTAATAAAATATCCACGAAAATCAGTATTGCCATTTTTCGCTTTCTTGTAAGATTGAACCCAAACACCACTAAATCCTCCTAAAAATAATTCATCACTTAATAAAAACAATCAAATCTCTTAATTTTCGCGCGTTCAAAATGTGGTGGATGGACCTCATCACCATTCACCAAATCCTTTGCCATCTGCTGCATCTCTTCAACCATTCTCGCTCCACCAATTTTTTGAATTTCTTTATAGGCTTCTTTCATAAGGAAAGTTCGATGTTTTAGATTGTGCGCGTCAGAAGCCACCATGTACAACATATTATGCTTCAACATGCGTTTTGCAGTCTTTTGAATATCTTTTCCAAAAACACCAACAATACTCGGTGCAGTTAATTGCGTAAGCACGCCCATTTGGAGAAATGGGATTATGCGGTTTGGCTCTTTTCGAAAAACCGCATTTCGTTCCGGATGAACGATTACTGGTACATGCCCATTACTCATCAGTTCAAAAAAAAGTTGCTCCGAATACTCTGGCACGTCGCCAGAAGGGAATTCGATCAAAACGTAGGTATTGTCTAGATCAGTAAACAAGATTTCTTGATTCCGAATGTCGTCTAAAAGCGAACCCGTGATCCGTACTTCTTGTCCCTCCAGCAAAGTGAGAGGAATATCATTTTGGTCCAATACACTTTGTAACTCATTAACCCTAGTAATAACCTGTTGAGCAGGATTGAAGTATTTTCCATTATTATGATGTGGGGTACACATTAAATGAGTGATACCTTGACTAACTGCTTTTTCAGCCATTGCGATGCTATCATCTATCGTTTGAGCTCCATCATCGACACCTGGTAAAATATGACTGTGCAAATCTATCAATTTTTCCACCTTCTCGTACTATTTATCTGTACCATAGTAGTAGTAGCCTTGATCATTCGCATCTGTACTACCATTAAATACAGCACCCAATACATTGGCATTCACCATTGACAATAGCTCTCGAGCTTTTTGCAAAGAATCTTTACGAGTGATATTCTCGCGCACCACTAACATGGTACCATCCGCTTTAGAAGCAACAATTTGAGCATCCGTTACCGCTACGATCGGCGGCATATCAAAGATGACAAAATCATAATCGGTTCGAAGCTCTCTCATCAATTGATCCATGCGTGTTGACCCTAATAATTCCGATGGATTAGGTGATTTCGGCCCACTGGTCATTGCATAAAGATTAGGGACCACTGTGCGTTGAACTGCGTCACTAATACTTATATCTGTACTTAAAACATTGCTCAGTCCTACGCCATTATTCAGCATAAAGGTTTTGTGGACAGTTGCTTTCCGCATATCTGCATCAACCAATAAGACGCTTTGCCCTGAATTTGCAAAGACTACAGCAAGGTTCGCTGCTGTCGTTGATTTTCCTTCACCTGGTCCAGAAGACGTAATAACCAATGTCTTGATCTGACGGTCAGCAGATGATGCAAATTGAATATTTGTCCGGATCGTCCGGTACCGTTCTGATACCGGTGAGCTTTTATCTACTAGTGTGATCAAGCTGACAGCTTGAGCCACATCTGATTGTTTCATTCTTTTAGCCATAATTACCTCCTAGACCCTCTTGCGTCTGCGACGATCAAGAGACATTTCTGGATTATTTTTAGGAATTTCTTTTTTATTGATTGTCGGCGCTGGCTCACGGCGAATTTTCGCGTTCAATTCTTTCTGGGTTAACTCTGGAACATTCCCTAAAAGAGTCAAGCCAAACTCATCGGTCAATACTTTACTATCCTTCACTGTACGATCTAATAATTCTAAAAGAATTGCCAAGAAAACACCTAACATCAGGCCAAACAACAATCCTACAGCTAAGGTCAATTTCTTATTTGGAAACACTGGAGCACTATTAGCTACAGCTTGAGAAATAATCGAAATACGATCGACATTCAACACATCTTTTGCATTTGCTTTAAATATCTCAGCTGTCGTGTTTGAGATGTTTGCTGCTTCTCTTGGGCTTTTACTTGTTGCTATAATTGAGAACATTTGAGAGTTCTGATTTTGTTCTACCTTTATTACTTCCTTCAGATCATCAGTACTTAATTTGACTCCATACTCAGAGTTCAACTTCTCAGATACCTCTTTAGTAACCAAATCCCCAGTGATAATATCTTTATATGTATTGATCATCTGCAAGTTTGTGTTGACATCGTTCGCATTTGTCGTTTCTGTCTGCGGCAATGTCACAACCAACTGTGCTTGTGAACTGTATTTGGGCGTTAAAATGAAAAAGGCTAATAGACCTGAAATCAAAAGGCCTACAAGTCCTCCTAACACAATCAACCCCATTCGTTTCCTTAGTAATTCAAATAATTGTTTGATACTGATCGTTTGTTCCATACGCTCCTCAACTTCCCTAAATTTTTACTTTTTATATTCCTTTTAAAATCCCTTTGAATAGCAGAAATAATATATCAAAAAAGAATGATACGAATAGAAATTCTTTAGAAAATTTATCTTCTTTTTTCGACGTTTTTCTAAAGAAAAAGAATTTTTTTCTAAACGGTATTGATTACTGCTACTTTAATTAAATGAAATGTTTTTTAAAAGCATGAATACTTCCGTTACCCACAAAAGAAATTCTTATTGCTTTTTACCAATAATCAATCAAAATAGTTAATCCCATTTTTTGTTTAAAAATTCACTTAGTCGCAATTTAAAATCATTATAACCTATAAGTACACAGTCAACGTTATTATTATAGTTCACACAGTCTGTAATATCAATGACAATTTCATTGCGCATCTTAAAGTTGGAATTATTATTATTTCGATAAATTAACAAAAAAACAATTTATTAAAGCGCTATTTGTTAATTATGTAGTTTTTTTACTAGCCGCATAAAAAAGAAAGGGCTTTAGAAAATTGTTAAACTCCTATAAATAACCAGAATACTATTTTTTGTTACACTTGAAATAAATTTGATAAAAAAAACCTTTCCAGGCCCAATATTTCGAGAATTCTATGCTATTATTCACATCTAGTGGATTCTCCAATTTTATATAACAAGATAAAATAAATTCGTCACTGGTAAAAAATAGGATATAGAGGAATTGGCATTTGTTCCTTTTATTATATTCTCGTGTGGAGCGCTACATTTGTTCACAATATATCTTCAGGGTTAAACACTACTTATCTTTCACTTTGCAACTTCTTAATTTTACATTTACCTTTCAGAATCCAGTTTGCAACACAACATCGTCCACCAATTTCATCAAATTTCTGTATGCTGGTTCTAAGATTCTCTACTCAAATTCATTACACTTGGCAGTACCTACCAGAGCGACTGGACTTTGACTTTTATCAGTTAGATAGATACCCTGCATACACTCCAATACACAAGTGATTACGCAATCACTTGCTTTACTTTATATTTTACTCCCACCTGCAATACTTCATACATTCTGAAAGTTATGCCATAGTTTATAAAGATTAGTCTATAAGAGTCTTGCTAGTGATATGATAGCCTTTCTAAGAATCATATATGGATTGACTACTGATGTTTCAGCAGAATTTCGTAATAAAAAATATGTTTTATATAACTCTTTATTTCATTCATAAAAATGATGGAGACTCACATATAACACATTTTTATGGTATAGTTTGAATTAACGGAGGGAATAATCATGGACTTCTCAACTATTATAAAAATTGTTTTATTCATACTCTTTATCACAACCTGTATTTTTGGAGTTGCTTCTTTCCTTTTAAGAAAGTGGAAATAACGATAGCCAAAAACACCTGCGAAATGCTTACACAGCATTTCGCAGGTGTTTTATTTAGTTTCTAACGAAGCAACAGTCGGATCAACTGTTCTTCATTGTATTCATTAATCAAATCTGAAAACTCTCGAAGTAGTTCGTTTTCTTGGATTCTCTTTCCATCAAAAGAACCTTTGTAGTGCTTGACAATCATCTGAAGCTTGTTAAAGATATTGGCTAGAAAATACCCATCACTGATAAATTGATTCTCTTGATCTGCTTTTAGTTGTTTTATATCTTTCAACAGATCGTTTTTTTTCTCTTGGTACCAAGCTTTTGAAGATTCTCCGCCGATCGATAATTCTGCTCGAAGCAGCGTATCAAAACCCTCCAACAAATTCTCAAACACCTCTGGTTCAATTGAATAAAAATCTTTCGCCTTCAAATATTTTGAAAGATAGCGGAAGGTCTCGGCCAGTTCGGCATTCCCGTTCGGGTACTGCGTTAGTTTGTATCTGGGAGTGAAGATTTTTTTCTCAATCTCTTCTTTTGTCTGTGTTTTGTGCACTTTAACAAGTTTTGTTCCGAAGAGGCGTCTTTTCTTGACCGTATGCTCGCTTGTAAAGAATTTAGGCAGCAGATCATTAATAAGAAAGGCATAGGTATCGGCAACATTATAAGTTGGTCCTGCTTGGATGCCTTCTTGGGAATAATCGATATACTCCCAGACTACATCGACAACTAACTTCTCAGACTCCTTGTTGGATTGTCTATAGTTACCATAAACACTGAATAATTCTCTCCCCTGATCATCATCAACGCCTATGAAATTGGGATCCTCATATGGGATAAAGATATATCCTTGATCGTAAGGTCCGTTGCCTGTTTGATACTTTTGTACATGCGTTCGAATTTGCTCCCATATCTCTACATCGAGTTCCATTAGCTTAAATCTGCGGTAGTCTCCATAATAGGGTTCAAAGGCAAATGATTGCAGCTCTTTCAAAAAATCGGTGATTTTCGCAACATATTTCTTAATGAATGTGTCGATTACTATTCCCAGCTCTTCCACTTCATTTTGATATAAATAGGCGACACTGTTTCTAAATTCAGCAAAATATTGATCCAGATCCTCAAGATAAAGACCAATATATCTTCTCATACCTAGTCGGGCATCTGTCTCCTTGCCAAAATAGAATAAATCCAGTATCTCTTTATGATTCAAGTGTATATCCAGATCCGTCGTCTTCATCAATCTGCCAAACGTGATAGAACAGCTGCCTTCTTGATTAGTTTCAGGAAACTTCGCGTTCAAAGAAACACTTTTATATTTGATATTGATAGAATCCTCTTTCTCGTCAATCAACAACTCTTCTGAAAACATCACGTCTTCCCTAGATATTTCGATATCTCTGCTGATTCGGTCTAAGGTTCCATTGAACAAATAATTGTCAAATTTCTCCATCCGTTCAAAAAAATGATCAGGAAACTCTTTCGCTTCTCTCGATAATAGATTTTTTTTAGGGATATCAAAGACGATCCACTCTTGGTCAGGTGCTAGCTCCTTCAACTTTCCAAAGAGCTGTTCAAATGGATCGACCCAATAAATGTCGTCATGAGCAAGGTCAACATAAAAAAGAAAGGTCAGACACCTCTTCTTTAACCATCGGCGAACTGTCGCAGTCTTAAGACGCAAGGACAGATACTCATCCTGCTCCTCAACACGTTCCAATTCACGATACTGAACATAAAATTCTTTTCTCTCACCGGCTTCATCTGGAGGAAGAACGCAGTAAAAGTCGTTGCCAAAATCTGTATGCATGATATTCACCGTACAGTACTCTGACAAGCGAGTGCCTAGCAATGTTTCGACCTTTGCTCCAATTTTTGGCGAAGCCTCCATTTTTATTAGCATTGATTTTCCACCTCGTCTTAAATTCAACATCTATTAGAAATTATGTATTTTAGAATTGGTCAAAAAAAGACCCTTGTAAAT
Source organism: Enterococcus sp. GPZ-007 (assembly GCF_059374735.1). NCBI lineage: Bacteria > Bacillati > Bacillota > Bacilli > Lactobacillales > Enterococcaceae > Enterococcus > Enterococcus sp. GPZ-007. The sequence goes on from NZ_JCAFYN010000004.1 coordinate 106,103, forward strand.
CAAATCATCCTGTGATTATCAACTCTAATGAGACAAAGTTCTTTTTCAGATTAATATTCCTATAAACAAAATAACATCTTTCGTTACTCAAGTAAATGAAAATCAAATATAATCAATTATATATAAGTTGAAACATCTTGTTTTCGACAAATATATAACTAAACAGATAATCAAAAATAGCATAGATTTATTGTCTGTCTAAACACTATCAACAAGTTAAACACCTCAACGACCAAAAATTTGCCCCTTCTCATCACCGTTTTCAGGTACTATTTTTGTCTAGGGGATTTCGGCTTACTTGGTCGATAAAGCTTCGATCGATTCCCATCAGACAATTCCTTCACGGTAACCACAGCCATATGGGGGCTCAGCACGCAGCACTATGTCATTATACTGTTGATTGTAATGACCGCTTCATTTTCTCACCCACTATTTTTTTTCTCAATTATGAAGATTACCAGCAAATAATGCGACTACTCTCTAAAAACTATATGCGTCTAAAAAAACCAAATTCCAAATTTATTTTCATCTTTTTGGATAAAAAACGCAAAATTCTGCAAAAAAGTCATTTACAATAGAATGTCTTTTTGTTTATAATTATTTTAAATAAGAGAGGGTCGTTTTACGTTTTTCTTGATTCACTCTTATCAATTACGAGATTATTTTCTCACTATTAAACAGGAGGGTACATTCATGTCATTAATCGGGAAACAAGTTGAAGCGTTTCAAGCACAAGCTTATCGTCAAGGAAAATTTATCGAGGTTTCTGAAGAAGTATTACGGGGCAAATGGTCCGTTGTTTGTTTCTATCCAGCAGATTTTACCTTTGTTTGTCCAACGGAATTAGAAGATTTACAGGATCAATATGAAAAATTACAAGAGTTAGGTGTTGAGGTTTATTCTTGCTCAACTGATACTCATTTCACCCACAAAGCATGGCACGACACATCAGAAGCGATCGGCAAGATCAACTACACGATGATCGGTGATCCTTCTCATCATATCTCACGCATTTTTGATGTCTTAGACGAAGAAGCTGGTTTGGCTCAGCGGGGAACCTTCATCATTGATCCAGACGGCATCGTTCAAGCGATGGAGATCAACGCAGATGGCATCGGCCGTGATGCAAGCAGCCTGATCGACAAGATCCGCGCAGCGCAATATGTCCGCACGCATCCAGGTGAAGTTTGCCCTGCGAAATGGAAAGAAGACGGCGAAACCTTGAAACCAAGCTTTGACCTAGTTGGGAAAATTTAATGCCTATGTTAGATAACGAGACAAAAGAGCAGTTGAAACAATATCTAGCTTTATTGGAGTCGAAGATCGTCTTTTCCGCAAGCTTGGATGAGTCGGAAGATTCAAAAAAAGTGGAGGATTTCTTAACAGAAGTCGCGGCGATGGATGACAAGATTTTGATCGAAACAAAGAACTTGAAGCGGACACCAAGCTTTGAGATCAATCAAGTTGGCGCGGACGCTAGCGGCATCGTCTTCGCAGGTCTGCCAATGGGGCATGAATTTACCTCATTTATCTTAGCTATGTTACAGGTCGCTGGTCGTGCACCAAAAGTCGATGACGCGGTGATTCAGCAAATCCAATCAATTGATCGCCCATTGTCCTTTGAGACCTATGTCAGTTTGACTTGCCACAATTGTCCAGATGTCGTGCAAGCGTTGAATATCATGGCTGTATTGAATCCTAAGATTTCCCACACCATGATCGAAGGCGGTATGTATCAAGCAGAAGTCGATGCAAAAGAAGTCATGGCTGTGCCAACCGTCTTCTTAAACGACGAAGAATTCGACAGCGGACGGATGACAATCGAACAAATCATTGAAAAAGTCAGCGGTCCACTAAGTGCTGATGAATTCGCCGACAAAGAAACCTTTGATGTGTTAGTGATCGGCGGCGGTCCAGCTGGTGCCAGTTCAGCCATCTATGCGGCACGCAAAGGAATCAAGACTGGAATGGTCGTAGATACCTTTGGCGGACAGGTTTTAGAAACGTTGGGGATCGAAAATGTGATTGGGACGCCTTATGTGGAAGGTCCGCAATTGATGCGTCAGGTAGAGGAACACGTGAAGCAAAACGACGTGGATATCATGAAGGGGCAACGTGCCAAATCGATCCAGAAAAACGATTTGATCGAAGTTGAGCTGGAAAACGGTGCGCAATTAACCGCCAAAACAGCGATCCTTTCAACGGGTGCACGTTGGCGAGCGATCAATGTGCCTGGTGAAAAAGAATTCAAAAATAAAGGGATCGCCTATTGTCCACATTGTGATGGCCCATTGTTCAAGGACAAAGAAGTTGTCGTTATTGGCGGCGGAAACTCAGGGATCGAAGCAGCGATTGATCTTGCCGGCTTAGCCAAACACATCTATGTGTTGGAATTCTTACCAGAATTGAAGGCCGACCAAGTCCTAAAAGAAAAGCTTTATTCATTAACGAACGTCACTGTAATCACCAATGCGGCGACAAAAGAGATCACTGGGTCTTCACATGTCGAAGCGTTGACCTACACGGATCGTGTGACAAATGAAGAACATACCTTGAAGGTCGAAGGCGTCTTCATCCTAATCGGTCTGATGCCAAATACCGAATGGCTGCAAGATACTGTTGCTTTGAGTGATCGTGGCGAAATCTTAGTCGACAAGCATGGTGCAACCAATGTCGAAGGAATCTTCGCAGCAGGCGACTGTACCGACAGTGCCTATAAGCAGATTATTATCTCGATGGGCTCTGGGGCAACTGCCGCGCTTGGCGCCTTTGATCATTTGATTCGTCAGACAGTTAGATAAGCTGCGAAAAACGCAGCTCGCAGCTATCTCGGGATAAAGTAATCATTTTTCTTAAAACCAGAAAAATGATTCGTATTCTCGTTTCGCATACGATTAGGCTAAACTACCTGTTCATTAGCTTGATAAAAAAGCTATATCTACATTTCAAGCTTGATAAGCTGCGAAAAGCCTAACTCGCATAATCCCCATCCGGTTCCTACCAACAAGAGAACCGGATGGGGATTTATCTATATAATGTCTTTAAGCAAGACTTTCTTTTTGCAAATCCATTTTTTGCAGATCCATGTACAGTAGCACTCTGGCCATTTTCTTCGAAGTGACTCTGCGGACTTCCCGCGGAATGAATTGATGAATCTCATCTTCATTATAGCCAACCTGGAATTTGGTTTCATCAAAGATAAGCGGACGTCTTAATAAGCTTGGATATTTTTCAATGATAGCCACCAACTCACTTATACTCAGCTCATCAAAATCGATATCTAGTTTTTCATAGACTTTTGAACGGGTTGAAATAATTTCATCGGTACCAGTTTCCGTCATCGAAAGAATCTCAACGATTTCTTCTTGTGTCAACGGTTCAGACATAATATTTCTTTCTTCAAATTTTAGTCCATTTTCTCTCAGCCAAGCTTTTGCTTTTCGGCATGAAGTACAACTGGATGAGGTATACAATTTAATCATTTTAAAAACACCTTTCTGCTTTATCATTTTTAAGTAACACGAGTTATTCTACACATATTACGATACAGTATTTTTCGGGTGTTGTTAAATTTTCACATACGTAAAATATCAAAAAATGACATTTTATCACTTGGTAAAATATCTTTTTATAACTCCAAATGATATTTAATACAAATAAGGTATACATGCGAAAATAGATTAATTATAGGTTATTCAGGCGTTATTGATATCTTAGTATAGGAAGTTTTATAACAAGTTTAGCATTTCGCTAAATAGATTACTCAATTATTTCCACGATAAAGCAAAAGTTGATTGCATGTTATAATATGCCTTTTTTTATTATTATCACTATCTTTTTTAGCTCTAATGTCTCACAGCTAATGATAGCCGCCTCATCTAATTGATAATCTGAATGGCTACCTGCAGCAGATAATTCCCGCTGTTTTTCTCCGCAATTTCATCGATCAAGTATTCTTCATAAGCGTCCCCAGCGATCGTCAGTCCATTCTCAGCTATATAGTGAAGCAGCTCCTTGTAAAGCGGACCTGTCTCACCATAATCTGCATATATCGTGCCGACAACATACTCTCCAGCGGGCTTTAATTGATACAACGGATAATTTTCCTGTGAAAGACGATAATAATAATGGCTCGGCTTATCCCAGCGTCTTTTCAGCAGATTCTTCTTTGAGACCATCGTCCCAACCGTATAGCCCAGCTGAATCCCCTGCTCCTGACATTTGGCGTAAAAGGCTGGCAGATACGTCCAGCCATCCGTAAGATCATAGTCGTCCGGCAAGATTGGTCCAAGGAAGATATTTTCTGCAGCTTGTTGCTCAATCCTGATCGAAGGTGTTTTACTCATTAAGCCCCTTTGTGTCTGTTGGATGCGGAACTGAATCATTTCCTGAATTTGATGAAGCTTTCGGATCTGTTGATCCAACATCCCCGCCTGCTCCCCTAACAGCTCAATCAGCGTCTCTGGAGACTTCTTATTCAAATACTCTTTGATATCGGACAAGGTCATGCCAGCTTCCCGCAAAGAAACGATCACACTGGCGGTATCAATCTGCCGATACGAATAATAGCGATAGCCGTTCGCTTCGTCTACCCTCTCAGGATGGAGCAGTCCGTGATTATCATAAAAGATCAGCAGCTTCCGAGAAATACCTGAAAGCTTGGAAAATTCACTGATTTTAAGCCATTCTTTCCCCAAAATATCCCAACTCCTCTTGACTGTATAATTGTTATACAGTTTATACTGGGTACTAATTCGAGTCAATACAGATAGAGGAGAAAATAAAGTATGCAGGTGAGCAAGGAAAACAATAAACAGATTTTACGCTATGTCGTACCATCGGTCAGCGCGATGGTGGTATCTTTCACCTACAACATGGTGGATGGGATGTTCGTTGGGCAGGGTGTTGGTACAAGTGCCTTAGCGTCGGTAAATTTAGCGATGCCTTTCACGCAGATCATGACGGGGTTAGCCTCGATGCTGGCAATCGGCGGCGCGACTGCCATGGCGATCTACAAGGGCAAGGAGGATCAGGAACGGGCAAACCAAGTCTTTTTGACCAGTACGCTGCTGGTGATCCTCGCGGGATTACTGATAACAGCGATCGGATTTTTCGTGCCGACACAGATCGCCCGCCTATTTGGCGCGACAGATCTACTGCTGGAGCAAACGGCTGCCTATATCAAATGGTACAGTCTGTTCTCGATCTTTTTCACCGCATCGATCTTAGGCAATGCTTTTGTTAGAAATGATGGCAGTCCCGGACTGGCTTTTTGGGGAATGATCGTCGGGGCTTTCAGTAATATCTTCTTGGATTGGTTGTTCATTTTTCCACTGCAGATGGGGATCAAAGGAGCAGCGATCGCTTCTGGCTTGGGGCAATTGCTTTCTTGCTTAGTTCTGGCAATCCATTTTCTGCGCAAGAAAGGGATTCTGCGGATCGAACGTTTTTCTGTAACCTTCAAGCAATGTCGCGAAGTGATTGTCTGCGGCTTACCGGAATTTGTCATCCAGATCAGTCAGCCGATGACGATCTTTTGCTACAACCTAGTAATCCTGCGTTATCTAGGGGAATCGGGCTTGACGGCCTTTGCTGGTGTAACTTATATGATGGTCATTATGTTAGGTGTCTTCTTTGGAATTTCCCAAGGTTTGCAACCGTTGATTGGGACAAGCTACGGACGCAGAGAGAATCATAAAGTCCATTACTTCTTCCGGGCTGGTCTGCTGATCAACTTGATTCTTTCTACTGTACTTTATAGTATCTATGTTTTGATTGGTCCTTTCGCATTAAAACTATTTATTACAGATCATTCACTGATCCCGTTAGCCTATACCGCCCTGAAATGGTATGGACTCGCGTATATTCCAGCGGCGATCAATATTATCTACATTACTTATTTTCTTTCCATCAGAAAATCAATGCAGGCCTTCTGGATATCCTGTAGTCGTGGACTCGTGCTCAACTGTTTGTTGATCTTTGCCCTGCCGGCATTATTCGGAGCCAAGCTGATTTGGATTCCATTATTAGTCGCAGAATCCCTGACCCTTATCTTCGCGATGCTGTTGAAGAAAAGTAGGAAAGCAAGTAAAGCAGCCGTGGAACAGACCGATGAAAATCTAGCGAATGGTGCTTCTCAGGATAATTGGTCATAAGCATGAAAAGAGAAAAAAGAACCATTTGAAATCGAAGGATTTCAAATGGTTCTTTTAGTGACTTAACTAATAACTGTAACGGTAACTGTCCGACGTCCCCATTGGATACATTGTTCAACGGTTGGGAAATGAACATCCACGATATTTCCTTTGATGGCACCACCGGTATCACCAGCGATGGCAATGCCGTAGCCAGATACTTCCACCATTGAACCTAATGGAATGACACTTGGGTCAACCGCTACAACCTGTGGGTTCTGACGTAAGTCAATGCCCATCGCTGTAAAGAATGTGTTGACTGATTCCGCACATGAATACCCAGTTGATTCCATTTGCATCGTACGACCAGATGTCGTCGGCGTGCTTGGTGCTGGCTGCGCGGGTTCTGTTTTTGCTGGTTCACTAGTTGTTGTTGATTGTTGCTGTGAACTTGAAGCAGATGACGCAGGTTTTGACGCTTGAGCAGAAGCTGCTGCTTCGGCTTTCGCTTTTTCCTGTGCTTGTGCTGCTGCAGCCTGCGAAGCTTTTTCTGCTTCCGCCGCTTTAGCAGACTCAGCTGCTTTCGCTTCTTTTTCGGCTTTTTCCGCTTGTGCTTTAGCAGCAGCTTGGCGGGCCTTCTCGACTTCTTTATCTTGACTGATTTTTTCTAAGCTGGTCTTGTTATCGGCTAGCTCTTGCTTTAAGTTGGCCATCTTCTCATCTAGCTTAGAGCTTTCAGCTTCCAGCTTTTGACTATCTTGTTTTAATTGGGCTTGTGTTTTTTCTTGGGTTGCTTTCAGCTCAGTTAGCTTGTCTTTGGCTTCGCCTAGACTAGCAACTTTTGTTTTCTCGGCATTTTGGATGACAGACATCGCAAACGCGCGATTTAAAAACTCACCTAAATCTTTTGCCTCTAACAATGCGTTGATCGAACGATCGGTAGCTCCGCTGACTTGGGCCGTTTTCATCCGTTCAGCGATCGCTTCTTTACGCTGCTGGATCTTCTGTTCTGTTGCGGTGATGTCAGCCTTGGTCTTTTCTAAGGTTGCTTCATTTTCGCTGATCTTTGTACGAATGACGTTCACTTCTTGATATTTCTCATTAACATCATTCAGCGCAATCTGCAGCTCTCCGCTGATTTTATCGCTTTGGCGAGCAATTGCGGATTCTTTTTTATCTAGTTCATTCAGTGACTCTGCATGTGCAAAGACTGGTAAAAGTACGTTAGCACCCAACAATAGCGTGGCAACGAACCCAAACGTTTGCTTTCTCACTTAAAAAGTCCACCTTTCTCTTTGTCCTTCGCTATTATATAAGAAAAAAGGGGGCTTATTGTTTCAGCAATATTACATTTCATTACAAAACGAAGAATGTTTTAGTAACATTTGTTTTATTTTCCTTAAAACCTTTAAAAAGGTAGTCTCAGGAAGCATTGAAAGCAGTAATTCTTGTCATATTTTTGTAATATTATTTTTTCCGCAGTTCTTTCGATAACTGGCGAATCTCTGCTAATGGACTTTTTATTTCTTTAGATTTCATATTTGGAAAGCTGTTTAAGAACCGGCGTTCTTGGAAATTCAGCTTCGGCAGCTGCTTACGCCATTCAGGCTGCTCTTTGAGTTCTGTCATCCAGCTTTGACGACGTTCTTCCGCGGCAACTCTCAGTTCCCCAAGATCCTCCTGCAATTGTTCCTTCTTGTCTTGGATCGTAGCACTCATCTTGTTCATCGCCTGACGCAGTGATGCCAAGTTTGCTAGAGTGAATCCAAGGTCAAAGCTCGTTACCATCAGCAAAATCATCGGTAAGAACATCCCAAAGCGCTGCTGCCAGCCCATGACTAAATTCATCAGGTACGGATTCAAGATACGAACGATAAAGACACAGGCGATGCCCCAAAAGATTGATACTGGAACGGCGACCCGTCCGTTGATATTTAGCGGAACGTCTTTATAATCCCACAAGGTTAAATGAAAGATTTTTTCCAACAGAAAGCTGGTCAAGTATTCCAGCGCGGTCACCAACAGCAGCGCCAAAATAAACAATAGTGCAATATTCTGCTGGTAGGGTTCAATCAAATAGAGCACCCCAACGACACCAAAACCATAGATTGGTGTGATCGGTCCTAAGAGGAATCCCCGATATACAAAATGTTTGGCTTTGATCGAGCAATAGACCGTCTCCCATAACCAGCCGATAAATGAATAGCAAAAAAATAATAGCACAACAATGGTAAATATTTTTTCCATTTTCTCCCTCCACCTATAAAATTTGAAAGCTTCGTGAATACAAAAGCATGGACTTAATTATTCCATGGATGGCGTGAAAATGCCAGTTTCAAGATGAGCCTCCAAACAATCACTGAATCTTTGCTTCGGAGATCGTTTTACCGGTCCAGTTTTTGAATGATCTGGCAAAGGAACTCGATTTCATATAGCCTAATAAATAGGTGACAACAAGCGTCGGTAGGATTGGATTGTTGGAAAGAAGATGGATGGCTTTGCTCCGATTTCGATAGGGAAGCATGACAAATGACGCTAAATACAGTGTAAACGGCGCTAGCTCTAACAGCCGCTAGATAAATGAAAAAAGCATTATTTTTTTAGAATATTCGCAATTAGCGCTTGTTTTTGATACCTTCTCGTTTTATCATTTTTATAAAGAAAACGTTTTATTTACGTGATTATCGTTACTATATTCTTGTCTTTAGTGAGAACATAATGCATTTTAGCTAAATAAAGATTATAGATTAATTATTTCAGTGAATTGGGATCGTCCTTTTGCAAAAGAAGGTTGTTAGTGAAGCCAACTATTATTCGAAGAAAGCATTCTGTTGAGGGGGAATGACGATGGATTTTCGAACAGTTCTAGGAATCAGCAACATGAGGCGCTTGTTACTATTGGAGCTTTTGTATTATCAGCGGGAGGGATTATCCAGCGATCAATTAATCAGCAAGCTTAATTGTTCACTGCCTATTTTGTTGAATGATATTGAGATTATCAATTCAGAAAAACCGAGTGTTCAAATTGTAAAAGTCAAAGGCATTTATCGAATCATCGTAGATAAATCATTAAGCTTAGGCAATCTATATGGTGATTTTTTAAGGCTGTGTCCCGAATTTCAAATCATTGAAGAGCTTCTATATGAAGAATGCGAAAGTATCACCGCGCTATCCAAAAAATTATATATCAGTTCCTCTAACACGCAGCGCTATTTAAAAAAGATTGAGGAAACTTTGACCGAAGCAGGAATGGAGCTCAACTATCGTCCGTTGCGGATCGAAGGAAACGAAGGAGAGATTCGAAACTTTTATTATCGCTTTTACAGCGAAAGACAAAGTTCCTTCGAGAGTACCCTTCCGAAGCTGCCATCTAACCACTTTTACATCCTTGAAGAATATATCGAAGATTTTGTGAAGGTGAATAACATCCATGAAAAATATGTATTTCAAAAACGGCTAATCTATAATATGTACATTAGTTTTTGGCGGATAAAAAGCGGCCATCCTTTTCCTAAGGAGGAGCTAAGAACGGATGGTATCGTACTGCCGATGGGGCTTTCCTATAAAAAATTGAAGAAAGCCGTCAGAGAAGGGGTGAATCTGGAGCTGACACCAGATATGCTGCGAGATACGCTCTGGCTGACCTTCTCAGATGCGATCGTCTTCAGTATCCAACACCGAAACTTAGCGATGACCGATAATCCAAAGTATCGAAGACTCTTTATACAACATTTTTCCTTAGTGGATGAGTTCAATCAAATGCTCGGAAAAAAACTAATGAAGCAGGATCGAATTAACCTGGCTACCGTTTTATCCAATGATTTTTACTTATGTGATCCAAATGGAAAATACTTAGGTGTATTGTGGCGCAATCGCTCCGTCTTCGTCGAACATGCCACCAAAGTATACAGTAGAGGGGTCCAAAAAGTTCGAGAACTGGTTGAACGTTTTGTTGATAAATACAACATGTATCAAGAGGACGATTATATTCAAAACTACGTATATTTATTGATTACCACCGAGGTATACAGCTTGGAATGGTTAGCCAGTCAAGACCAGTTACTGAAGATCTTGTTACTGTCAGATTTGTCGCCAACGGAAGAAACCTTCTTAGCAAAACAAATCTTTGAGAGTGTTTATGGTAACTTCACGATCACTCATTTTGAACAATTATCCGGCGGTATCCCGAATCTGAAGGAAGAACTGAAAAATTATGACTGTTTGATCACCACAGGCTCCTCGGAAGGGTTACCGAAAGACTATCCGGTCGTTGTGATCGACCCCTTCATCACTGATCAGAGCAGACATTTCATCCAAGAAACCATCAGTGAGCTTTCCAGCAAAGGTGAGTTGGATAAAACTGAATAATCAAAGAGTGGCAGAAAAAGCTTCTGTCACTCTTTTTATGTTCAGGAAAAAATTTCGAGTATATGTTTCGGTGTTGTTTGACAAGTAAGTTACAATAGAAGCGATCCTATTCTGCTGATTATTTACTTTATATATTGGAGGAACTTATATGTTTCAGCTTTTACGTCATGCCAAAGATTATCGGAAACAGATTATCCTTGGCCCGTTTTTCAAATTTTTAGAAGCCGTCTTCGAACTGATCCTGCCCCTATTCATGGCGCGATTGGTCGATGAAGGAATCGCCCATCACGATCAAGGGAAAGTCATTGAGATGGCAGTGGCGATGCTGGGACTATCCATCGTTGGATTGCTTTGCGCCCTAGTCTGTCAATACTACGCGTCAATTGCTTCACAGGGCTTCGGTACCGTTTTGCGCAATCGCTTAATGGAAAAAATTAACAGCTTTTCCCATAAGGAATTGAATCGTTTCGGCACAGACACGCTAATCACCCGTATGACCAATGACATCAATCAAATGCAGGTGGCCTTGGCGATGCTGATTCGTTTAGTCGTTCGCGCACCCTTCTTGAGTATCGGATCGGTCATCATGGCCTTTTATATTGATTGGCAAATGGGCCTGATTTTCTTGATCCTGCTGCCGCTATTTTGTTTGATTCTCTTTTTGATCATTCACTATTCAGTCCCGCTATACAAAAAAATCCAACAAAAGCTCGATCAGTTGAATCAGCTGGTGACTCAGAATTTAAGTGGGGTACGGGTTATTCGCGCCTTCGCTCGAACGAAAACAGAAACTGCACACTTTAATGAAGAAACTGAGGAAATCTCTCGTTTAAATCAACGTGTGGCGAATATTTCCGCATTACTCTCCCCTAGCACGACCCTGATTATGAATGCGGGTGTGGTTGCTTTGCTTTATTTTGGAGGTTTTAAAGTCAATCTTGGACATTTGGAGCAAGGGCAAGTCTTGGCTTTGATCAACTATATGAACCAAATGCTCTTAGCGTTAATCGTCGTTTCCAATCTAGTGGTGCTCTTCACTCGGGCAGCAGCTTCTGCCAATCGGATCAATGAAGTTTTCGCGACAGATACGACGTTAGTCGATGATGGTACGATTGAACAAGCGGACGAACAAGCTGTTTTAATTGATTTTGATCATGTCGATTTTCGTTATACAGAAAAATCAGGGCTTGCCTTACAGGATGTTTCCTTTACTTTAGCGGAAAACAAGGTGCTTGGAATTACTGGGGCAACAGGTAGCGGAAAATCAACCCTGATCAGCTTGATCCCACGTTTTTACGATGCTACAAAAGGAACCGTCAGCTTTGCCGGTAGCAATGTTAAAGCTTGGGCATTAGACAGCTTACGCTCTGAAATCGCGATCGTACCGCAAACAGCAGTCTTATTCAGCGGAACGATCCGTGAAAATCTGCAATGGGGCAAAGCCGACGCAACAGATGAAGAATGCTGGGAAGCCTTAGCCATCGCTCAAGCCAGTGAATTCGTTGAAACCTTGCCGAAGGGCTTGGACACAGCAATCTTTGAAAACGGAAAGAACTTCTCTGGCGGACAGCGTCAACGTTTGACCATCGCCCGAGCATTGATCCGTAAACCAAAATTACTGATCTTGGATGACTCCTTATCCGCCTTGGATTATCAAACCGACTTAGATTTACGCCAAGCGCTAAAACGCGATCTCGATTGCGGTGTGATCATTATTTCGCAACGTCTGCGCTCGATCCAAGACGCTGAGACCATTCTATTAATGGACAATGGAAAAATTGCAGCCCAGGGAAAACATGACGCGTTACTTCAAGAATCTGAACTCTATCAAGAGCTGGTCAACTCTCAAGCGGAAGGCGGTGCTGATCAATGATTAAGAAGAAGAGCTTTTTCCGCTCATTAAAATTGTTCATCCCTTATCTCGCTGCTTATCCAAAGGAATTGATTGCGGCGATTATTTTAGGAATCGCCAGCGGGATTACTTCCGTATTAATGACCTACTATATCGGTGCCGCTGTCGATCAGATGGTCAATCAAGGAGCCGTTGATTTTCCGCGACTCTTCCAGATTCTTCAATTATTTATTGGAATCTTCTTAGTAACGGTCGTCAGCCAATACTTCATTCAACGTTTGGGAAATACCGTCGCTTTCGACTCAGTCGCTAAGCTGCGGGAAGAAACCTTTACCCATTTGAACAAGCTGCCTTTAAGCTATTACGACCAAAGCTCAAAAGGCGATATCGTCAGCCGCTTTACGAATGACATGGACAATATCTCTACCGCGATCTCTGCGGTCTTCAATCAGGTATTCTCCGGCATGACCGTCGTTTTAGTCGCGTTAGTTTTTATGTTGTATCTCAGTCCGACGCTGACACTGGTCGTACTGGTAGCAACACCGATCATCTTTTTGATCACCTATATCGTGGCTCGGACTTCGCAGCAATACTTTACCAGCCAGCAGCAATTAGTTGGTTCAATCTCGGGATTCATTACGGAAATGGTTGGCAATCAAAAAATTGTCAAAGCCTTCCAACGTGAAAATCAAAACCAAACGAACTTTGAAGCCTTGAACCAAGAGCTCTATGTTCGAGGACAAAAAGCACAATTTGCTTCTTCATTAACCAACCCATCTTCACGCTTTGTTGACCATCTCGCTTATTTGATGGTTGGCCTCGTGGGTGGATTACTAGCATTGAAAACTGACAGCGGAGTAACGATTGGGATTATTTCCAGCTTTACAATCTATTCCAGCCAGTTTACGAAGCCCTTTATTGAATTGTCTGGGATTACAATCCAGATTCAAACGGCCATCGCCGGTCTTGATCGGTCCTTTGAATTACTGAAGGAGCCCATTGAGCAAGCCGATGATCCAGACGCCATCACCTTAGCTGAGGCAAAAGGAAAAGTTGTTTTCGAACATGTGGATTTTGCTTATCAAAAAGATCAGCCGTTAATCGAGGACTTTAACCTAACCGTCGAACCAGGCGAAACCATCGCCATTGTCGGCAAGACCGGTGCTGGAAAATCAACCTTGGTCAATCTTTTGATGCGCTTCTATGAAGTCGATAAAGGTAAGATCACGATTGATGGCACAGATATTCGCCATTTGACTCGCGATAGTCTCCGGCAGCAATTCGGAATGGTATTGCAGGAAACGTGGTTGATGGACAGCAGTCTAAGAGCCAATCTGCGTTATGGTCGCAAATCAGCCACTGATGAAGAAATCTACGGGGCATTAAAAGATGCCTATATGTATGATTTTGTGATGCGTTTGCCAGATAAACTAGATACAATCGTCGGTGAAGCTGGCATCAAGCTTTCAGACGGGCAACGGCAATTGTTGACGATCGCCCGTACCATGATCAGTCAGCCATCAATGCTGATCCTCGATGAAGCAACCAGTTCCGTCGATACCTTGACCGAACAAAAAATCCAAAGTGCCTTTCTAGCCATGATGGCGAACCATACTAGCTTTGTGATCGCCCATCGTCTATCAACGATCCAAAACGCCGATCAGATTCTTGTTCTTGATCACGGACATATCTTGGAAGTCGGTAATCACCAAGAGCTGTTACAAAAAGATGGGTTTTATAAGAAATTATATGAGGCACAGTTCTCACAGAGCTAAGTTTCTAGACAAATCATTTTAGATCAGATTTTTTCATTAATCACACTAAGAAAGACCGTGGAATGAGCTCCCCCCTCCATCTTCTTTCTTAGTATTTTTTTGTTTTTATTGATCACACATAAAAATTTACAATACCTAACAAATGATTTATTATGTATATATAAAATAATACAAAGAGGTGGATTATATGAATAATGAAGAAAAATTACGATGGAACGATAAAGAACGTCTCGTTACCCCTTTTGAAAGAAAATTATTAAATGAATTAAATCAAAGGGATAAAGAAATCCGTGAATTACAGAGGTTAGGAACTTACCAGCAAGAACAATTGTATATTTGGAAACAATACTATATAGAGTTACAAAAGACTACTTCTCAGTTACGGGATGAATTGAAAAATGAGAAGGATAAAGTCACAAAACTTCAACTGTCAAATGATGACTATCGTGAAGAATCAGATAGATGGAAAAAAGATTACGTAGAATTGCAGAAGATTACTTCTCAGTTACGCAATGAATTGAAAAATGAGAAGGATAAAGTCACAAAACTTCAACTGTCAAATGATGACTATCGTGAAGAATCAGATAGATGGAAAAAAGATTACGTAGAATTACAGAAGACTACTTCTCAGTTACGGGATGAATTGAAAAATGAGAAGGATGAAGTCTCAAAACTTCAACAGTCAAATGATTACTATCGTGAAGAATCAGATAGATGGAAAAAAGATTACGTAGAATTACAGAAGACTACTTCTCAGTTACGGGATGAATTGAAAAATGAGAAGGATGAGGTCTCAAAACTTCAACAGTCAAATGATTACTATCGTGAAGAATCAGGTAGATGGAAAAAAGATTACGTAGAATTGCAGAAGACTACTTCTCAGTTACGCAATGAATTGAAAAATGAGAAGATTGAATCTACTAATCTAAATCAGCAACTTGAACAATCAAATATTTGGAAACAGAACTACATAGAGTTGCAAGAAACTACTTCTCAATTACGTAAGGAAAAAGAGATCTTAGAAAAGCAGCAACTGAAGCCGTTTAAGAAAGGTGATAATAGAAATAGAGGTGGATGCAAACTCACTGATCTTGAAATTGAACGATTGCTAATGATTTATGCTAAAATTGGAAGGTACGCTCATATGAGTTTGACTCAAGCAATTAAAGAAGTCTCACAAACTCATCAAACTTTTTATAGAGTAATCAGGCGAGACTATTCGTCCCTAGAAACTCAGTTACGAATAGAAAAATTAGCCCTAAAGCTCAATATTGAATTACCTGAGCGTGGAAAAATAAAAAAATAAAGGGCGGATTTTATAATGAACTTAGCCAATTGCTAAAATAAAAAACGTCATCGCAAAATTTCATGTTCTGTTCCTTTTTCCTTTATTGTCCAATCATTTATTTTGAATGATCGATGGATCGTTTTTATCGGAAACAAACCAGTCACGTGCCTTTTTCAGATAAAACATTCCGCAACCTATTGAACGACTCTAGGATCAATTGGCAAAAACTACTTCTGCTTTTAGCCAAAGCGGTCAGTGACTATTTCGGAACGTTGACCGCTGATACTCGGAGAACGTATTCATTTTCGCGTTTGTCCATGCACGCACGGACAAACGCGAAAAGAGTAGAAGGTGCATTTCTGCAATACGATCATGCCAAGAAAAAATACATCAAAGGCTTTCGCTTTCTGCAACTCGGTTGGTCTGATGGCAACAGATTTATTCCGGTCGCATTTTCCCTGCTTTCCGGCAAGAATCAAATTTGTGAGACCTCTTCAGCCGTTGAATTGGTTAGATATGCCTTGAATCAAGGTATTCAAGCAGACTATATCTTGTTTGATACGTGGTTTTCTAGTCCAAAAATATTCCAGAAGCTTAGAACGTTAGGCTGTCATTGTGTTGCGATGGTGAAACGCACTAAAAAAATCTATTATCGCTACGAAGGAAAGATGATGGATATAAAAGAAATTTTCAAACAAAACAAGAAACGTCGTGGTCGATCGAGGTCTATTTCAAAATGTGCAAACAATATTTGAAGTTAGCGAAGTACCAAAGTTTAGCTTATAACGGCATCTTTGCGCACACAACAGCGGTGGCGATTGTTTACATGTTCTTGGCCGTTCAAGAGCGAGAAGCAATCGACGATCGAACGATTAGCGTGTTATTTTATTTCCTGATTGATGAACTGTCAGAGATACCCGTAGTTGAAGTAATCCGATAATTGCTTCAAATTTTTCAAGAAGTGAGGACTGGCGAATATGTCTTAAATGAGATAATTTTAGATAACATCCTTAGGAAATTTATTGCTCAATTATCAAGAGACCTCCAAAACCAGCCAGTTTGTGATACTTAGCGTTAGTTTTCACGTAAACATACCTGGTACGATAAGTGATTCAGGTAAAACTCATGTTTCAAGTTTTAGTTTCATAACAAAATCAACGACCATACTCTATCAGCAATAATAGAGTATGGTCGTTCAAGTTTTTATCCTGATCACTTGTTTTCTATCCAATCCGCTTAGAAGTGAGCTTCAACACTTTTTCATATTCGTCAGCTATTGGCTGATTAAATAATTGATTTTCTTCAATGAAATCATCTATACCTTCCGCATATTTTTGAATTAGCTTACTTCTCAGTGATAAGAACTCCTGCTTCAAGACTTGGGCTTCTTCTGAAATACGTTCTTTTGTGGCAATCATGTCTTCGTATTGAAGCTCTAGTTCGAAGAATTCCCTTTTCTTACTGGCAATTTGATTATTAAGCTGGTCCTTCTCATTTACTAACTCACTTAACTCGATTTGGAAATCTAATAAATGATTCATCTTAGCTGTCTCCGCTTCTTGAATCAGCTTGTCTTTTTGTTTTCTAGCTTCTTCTAATAAAACTTCTGCTTCCAGTTGCACAGTATCTGCGGTTTTTTCTGCTAGTTCCTTCATTCTCTCCAGATCTTTAAACTCTTCTTCAAATACTTGAAGTCGCTCGTTTGCCAGTTGTAGTTGCTGAATATCCTCATTGAGCTTTTGGCTAGTCTCCTCGTGTGTGCGGTTGATTTCCCTCAATTGCCTGATTTCATCCTGATAAACTTCGATCTCACTATTTTTGATCTGATAGGATTCATAATCTTCCACCACATGCCGCATAAAGTCCTCCACATCGCTAGCACGATAACCAAATAGTCGCCGACGAAACGTCAATTCTCGGATATCTTTTGGTTTAAAATTCACCCTTTATCACTCCTTCATTGGCTCTTCTGTCAGCTCTTCGTACTTTTCACGAATGTCATTCATTAATCGGACATATTCCTGTTTAACAGTATCAATCGATGCCACAATCATCCGTTCACTGCCAATCAAGTCCGAAAGACTGTTCACTACTTCTGAACCAATCTCCTTACGCTTCATTTCCAGCTTTTTCAACTGTTCTTCGTAATACTGGTCCGCGTTGGTAAGAATGAGTTGAGCCTCTTCCTTCGCCTGCTTTTCGATCCGCAAGGCGACTTTTTGAGCTAACGATAACACGGTGTCTTCATTTAGATTGTTCGACACACTTTCTGTTTGAAGGTCGGTAAGCTGTTGCTTCAGTACCTGTTTTTCCTGCTTGGCTTTTTCCAACGCTTGCGCACCTTCTGCCTTTTGTTTCTCTAGCTGACTGAGCAGCTCTTGCTTTTCCTTCTCGGCGGCTTCAGTTTCCTGTTTACTTCTGTCTAACTGTCGCTGGTAAGAACCGTAGTCCTTAGCAACATTGATCAAAAAGTCATCGACGTCTCTTTTCTTGTACCCCATTGCACCACTTGGGAAGGTCGTATTCTTAATATCTTCTTCGTTAAATTTCATGGTCAACCTCTAAAAATAGAACCGATGCGGGATCAATCAACTGGTCTTGGCCTAATGACGCATCACGGCAAAGCTCAAAGTGCAAGTGACTTCCGGTACTGTTGCCAGTACTTCCTACGTAACCGATAATTTGACCTTGCTCAACTTGATCGCCAGGTTTCACAACATATTGGGATTGATGTGCGTAAAGAGTTGTCATACCATCCTCATGCTCAATCACCACATAATTTCCCCAAGAATAATGGAACTCTGCAACATTGACGGTTCCTGATTTACTAGCATAGATTGGTTCGCCCTGCGCTGCAGCCATATCAAGTCCTCGGTGGAACTCACTGCCTCTTGTGCCATACGGACTAGAGATTGTGTAGTTTTCCACTGGAATCGCATAGCCTTGCGCACTAACCTCTGCTTCCGCTTTTTCTTTGTCATATTCTGTTAAGTTGTAAGTCTCGATCAATCCATTCAGTTTTTGGTTGTAGGAAGTATCTGTCGCATAGCGTCCTGTTAAGAATTTCGTTGCATCTTCATAGCTTGCGGTGTTGGACTTCCATGTACCACTGTAGTAATCACTACCACCTGATAATCCTTCTTTCATCAGCTTAGCGTAGTCCTCAAAGCTTTCTTCATAGTTCTCATAAGCTCTGAATTCAGCTTGAATCGTGATCATACTGCCATTTCCAGTATCTTCTTGTGTACTGAAGGTAGCGCTCTTACCGTTATGACTGCCTTTAATGCCAAATAAATTATAATTTGGCGCTTGAGCGAGTTGACTGGTACCAGATGCTGATTCCAAAATTGCTTGAGCGATCATCACTGAGGCGTACAAGTCTTCTTTTTGTCCAATCTTACGAGCGGGTTCACCGATCTTTTTAATGAAGCTTTCCACCGATTCATCCTTTTCAAAATGAAGAGCGCCGTCACTTGCCTCACTAGCTGAAGGAACCAGTTCTGTGATCGGTTGTGTTTCGACCTGACTCACGGTTGGTTGTTCAACAGGGGCAGGCTCTGATGGCTGATTTGTTGATTTATTTTCTGTTGGTGTTTTTGGTTCGGTTGGAGTCGTAGGTTCTACCGGTTTTGTTGGTTCTGTTGGCTTCACTGGTTTACTTGGCTCCGTTGGTTCTTCCGGCTTCTCCGGTTTACTTGGCTCTGTTGGTTCTTCCGGCTTCACTGGATCAGTCGGTTCCACTGGTTTGACCGGTTCTTCTGGCTCCACAGGATCACTTGGTTCGGTTGGTTCAGTAGGCTCTGTCGGAATTTCTGGGTCAGTCGGTTCGGTTGGCTCTATTGAATCGGTTGTGTTTTCAATCGGAGTACTATCTTTTGTTCCGTTTGCTTGATTTGTCGCTTGCGTCTGTCGAATAGCTGTCCCTGTACCCTCGTTTCCACTTGCCTCTTCTGCACAAAGCGCAACTGGTGCGCTACTTAATAGGATAGAAACAGAGCCAATCACCGTAGTCGCGCCTCTCACTCCCGCCTTCACAAATGGTGGCTGTTTTCTTTTCGAACGATAAACTGTTTTTATCTGTTTTTGATAGTACTTTTTCTTCATAAAAATCTCCTCATCCTTCTTTTCATTTACAATTTCTTACTCTTGTTGATCCACCTGATAGAAGTGAATCGGACCCATGGTTCATAAAGTATGATCTCATTCATTTAGTAGGAGACTCGCTTCCTTAGGTTAAGAGAGAAAACCGCACGGTCTGCATGTAACTCGTATCCGGTGCTTATATTCACAATCAGCTTAGCTAAAGGCGCAATGTCCCCTTTAAAGCTAGTATCATTCGATATCCAAGTGAACCACTTTATTTTTTTGTTATCTGTCAGTAAAAAATCTAGCAATTTTTTCTTGTCATTCGCAGCTCTTAAATAGAATTTATAATCAAATATTCCACATTAATCTCAGTGAAGTGTTACTTATAGCAATGAAATAAATCATTATTACCCCAGAAAAATAAAAATGGAAATAATCAACACCTCATCAATCCATTGCTAATTACTTCCAAATTATATTATAATATATTATTTATCGGCAATCAATATTGAATAATAATATTAATTTACCGAAAAAGAAAAGTAAACATAATTTAATTTTACATTTTCAATAGTGGTATACAAGAAAAAATCTCCTACACAGTCAAATGAGGATAATTAATCATACGGACCAAGGATATCAATAGATAAGTTATCTTTTTTTGAAGTGATTCTAGAAAATAATTTACTGCATAGTCATTCTGAATGTTTATGATACATCTTAAGTTGGCAAAATAGCAAAAAAATCATAAGACATCTGCTGCGTAACATTACAAGATGCAAAAGAGAGCCAGCAAGGAATAAAACTTGATGATTCTACTTTACTCCTATTTTTTGACAGACAATCTGTAAGAATATTCCTTTATATTTTCATATTCATTAGCAATACAATAATGTTCACATTCAAACGTAAATTTTAATCAATGGTTCCTTCTATAATTAAATGTCCCCTGTAGGAATCGAATCTATGACTGGACGGTTGTGAACCAACTGCTCTACCTAACTGAGCAAAAGGTACGCAAAAAACACTAGTAAAGGCTTGAGTGAGCCTCACTAGTCTCAAAGAAAACAATTCTATTAGTGATACAATAAGACATCTTGTTGTACCTATTTATGTTATACGTCAATATAACAAAAAAACGATTGCATGCGTAGGGAGCCCTGAAAAAGTCCAGTTTTTTGAAATTCAAAAAAGCGAATCCAAAAAAAGTAATGAAATAACTATGCAAAGTGGAGATTAGCAACCAATATTTGGCAGTTAATCTCCACTTTTATGGGTGTTCATTTTTTTATTATTTCACTTTATCAGTGACGCTATGCGTAGGGAACAATTTTTTTCAAATGATACTAGAGATTACTTGTTATCCCAATTTATTAAGGAATAGTTTTTGCTTTCCCCCTAAAATTAGATTAATCCCCATTCATGAAATAGTGTAAGTTTCCCCTGAGGTTTCCTTAATCAAAAAGTAGTTTTGGCCCATTGGAAGCTCTGTGGAATTTACCATTCAGTTGTTTTGTGATCATTTTCGTGCGTGTAAAACTGGTTTAGTTTATCTCTAAAAACTCTTCGAAAAAAACTCGATATTAAACAAAAAGACTAATATTAAGACTTTTTACCATTGAGCTAAAAGCTCAAACAATTCTTCCAACAGGCCTTCCTGATAGCCCGCCAGCTTCTCTATCTTCATCAAGTCTCGGACTGCTGTTAAACTAGGCTCATTGATGGAGCCCAATTGCCTGAGATGTTCCTCTGACAGCTCTACCTCTTTTGGAACCTTGCGATAGGCAGCTTCATCCATCAGCAGCAAAACAACCTGTGGTGCAAAGCGCCGTAGAATTTTCTGGGCGATCTGCAGCCCTGCTGGATCAAGATCACCTGAATAAAAAATCTCAACACCGCTGGTAGTAAGCTTCTCTGCTATTTTCCAGACAGAATAACGGAATTGCCCACTGGAGCACACGATAGGCAGTTGAGGAAAAACGCCGCAGATAATCGAAAAAACACCGGAATTTTCAATGAATAGGACCTTGTTTCCCACAAACGGTACAATCCGATCAACCTCTAAAATATGCTTCAGCGGAACATTCCATGCAATGGACGATTGAGCTGCCGCGGTCCACAGTTGGACCTCTTTTTCTTGACTATAGGCGATCAACCCGTTTATTTGGACCGCATTAAAGGAGTCGTCCTTTAACAAATAAAAATTTTCATAGACCGCATTTTCCCATTCAGCATCACCCATATAAGCAGACTCTTGATTAAACAGACGTGTGATTGACTCTAAGTAATCGAAAAACAAACGTCCGCTTAAGGTGGATCGATCTAAACGATGCGGATCGCGGAATAAACGATATGAAAAATAGGGCAGTTTCTCAAAGTGATCGGGTAAGTGATCCAACGCCTTTTTCAGATTGGTCAGACCTACTGACAATATGTCTTGATCATTTTTAAAGCTTTTTAACCAGCTTTTCTTTTTCTCCGTTGATAAATAGACTTCATGACCTGAGAGGCTCTCTTGTAGCATGCTTTCAAAACGTCGATACTCACGCTGCTCTGCCTGAAAAATCTCCTGCTTGTAGCTTATCGGCCGCCCAAGCACCGATTCAAGTACCGTTGAAAAAGGTAGACTGGCAAAGCGACTTTCCTGATAGCTTTGAAGAAACTTGGTCACCGAGATACTGTGTCTTTTTGACCATTCCCACTCACTAAAACCCATGAAGTGCATCAGCTCTGACAACTCTTCTTCAGAAAATTTTTGAAAGCCAACGCTTTTGCCAAAATTACCTTGATGGTAAAACTTTCGCGCGAGCTCGGTAAAAAATTTTCGAAAAGCTGGGCTGTCAAAATACTGCAAAGCTGCTTTCTTTAAATGCTCTTGTGCTGTCATTCGTCAAGCACCAACTGACGCTTTCGACCATTCCAGTGATAGCAAAGCAACGAAACTACCGCGGAATTCTTAGGTCGGATCAGTTCATAGGTATTCAGGTTCGTGACTGTTGAAACCTCTCCCTGTAATGATTGAGAGTTCATAACATAGTTAAAACCCAATTGTTCACAGGCCTCAAACAATCCAGAGATGTTCTTATCATCGATCCCCGCAAATGCTTCATCTAAAGTAATGATGTATGGCGCATTCGCACTAGCATCCTGATAGCGGGAATAGACTGCCGCAAATAACGGTAGGTACATCGCAATCGCTTTTTCTCCCCCACTAAACTTGAAGAATTGATTGTTGTTCATCGTCTTGAAATTAACATCTCCTTTTTTAAAGGACAGTTGAAATTCAAACCAATTCCGATAATCTAGAATATCCCTCAGTGTATCGTACAAGCTTTCATTCCCTTCATCCCCCGCCTGCAGCTCCTTCGCAAAATTGATCTTATCCTCAAAGTGATTACGAATGGCTAATAGGTCGGTATCTTGTAGGGTTTCTACTGGTTTCTTCAGCAGGGCGATCAAACGCGAGGTCGATAATTCATCTTTGTGCTCTGGATCCTTCGGCAACCATTTTAAGGACAGCGTCAAGCCGGAAGAATTTTCTTTTCCCTGCCGTTTCAACAATTGATCCATTTGAGCCACCCATTTTTGCGCCTTTTCAATCGAACGGCGCAACACCTGACCGACAGAATCGAAAATGATTTGACGGAAAAGCTGCTCGTCCTCTTGACTCAAGTAAAGACGAGTCGTCTCGATCTGCTGCTCAATTTTTTCTTGGACTGTAAATGGATCTTCATACTGACCGTCGACATCCAAATTGACGATTTTTTGGTTGTTCATCATGCGCCAATATTCCAGCTCGCTAGTAGATAATAGTTCCTCTTCCAAAATCGATTGCTCGATACGAACTACCGGCCGATATTCTAATAAATCATTTTCAAAACGGCGATAAGCATTTTCAAAGATCTCTTCACTTTTCGCCAGCTTGTCTGAATCCACTGGGTGAACTTCTGTCTTGGCTAATTCAACAAAGTCGGTAATCCTGTCTACTTTAAAACGCAGTGTTTCCGCACGGTAAGTCTTTCCCCACAGTTCCTCCATTTGCTGAAGCTCGATTTCCTCTTGGGTGACACGTTCTAGGTCAGCCTCGGCTTTGGTTTCCAGCTTGATCAAGGCCTCCTTGCGATTCGTCAAGCTACGTTCGTTTTCGTCTAATTCCTGCTCCTCTTTCTTAAAACGACGAAATTCCGACTGTAGCTTCTCGATATCTTCTAACGACTGCTGCGCATAATTCTCAGCTAAAAACTGTTCAGTTCGTGATAAGGTCCGACTAATCTCCCCTTGGTCAAACAGAAATTCCGCTTGTTCCTCCTGTAGATCCTTAAGGTATAAGTCTTTTTCTCCATGACGCGTTTGGTCATTGATGAGTTGTGTATGGTTCAGCCGCAAATCTTCCAAAGTATCCACGAAATCACCGATAGACTTGATGCCATCGGTCAATCCCTCATAGGTCTTCGAACCATAATAATCCGAGAGTACCTTGTCAAAGGTGAACCGGGTCTGCTGCAGCTCCTGCAGCAATTCGCTCAAGCGCTGCCGAAGCTGTTGAAGTTGCCATTGATCATCCTTCAGCTGCATCTCAGCCTTCTTCAATTCACTCTTCGCCATCTGAAAATCAGCGTCGGTTGGGAATTGCCGCACCTCCTCAGCTAATTTTTTTTCCCACTGATCCAACTGATCTATTTGATTTGTCAGTTCATTTTGTTGCACCTTTAGCTCTGTGATCAGCTGATCTAGCTCAGTAATTTTCCGTTCACGAAATTCTTCACGACTCCGTTTACCGATATAGCTAGCTTGATAATCCGTATGAGCTTCTCCCTGCAGCAACGCCACCGAATAGCTGCCCGATGGAGTCATCGTAATACCTGCGTCTAACGTTTCAGAGGTAATCTGGATCTCATGCAAAATCTCTGTCACTAAATTTTGATACGCTGCTGATAGACTGGTCTCCGGTTGCAAGTAATCCGCCAATGTTTCTCCTAATACGATCGCTCCGGTCGGCTGAAGCTGGCGGTCACTTTCGATCGTCAAGGAATCAATTGAGACCAAGGCATCCAGCAGACCGACTTCAGCAATCGCCGATTCTAATCGATTGCGACTCTCCATATCGATCTCCTGCTGGAAATCGACCGTTTCGTAAAAGCTGTAAAATTTCTGCTTTTTCCCCACTAAGTGTTCACGATTCTCAATCGTTGCGGCAGTCCGTAAAGGGATTGGATCTTGCTTTTTTAGCCAATTCTTCCGTTCAGCTTGGTACTCCGCTGTTTTTTGCTCCAGCTCCCTTAAACGGTTCGTCAGCGGATAGCGCTGCTGGTTCAATTCCGCTTTGATTTGTTGAATACTTTGATAAAGCGGCTCCTTCAGCTGTTCAAAGCTTTGCGAGGTCTCTCCCAAGGTCTCTATATTTTGGATCAACTCAATAAAATGATCACTGGATAGATCAAAAGAAAAAGCTTGCTTCCATTGATAGATATTCTCTCGCAATTTTTCCAATTCTGTGCCAGCAAATTCTTCCCAATGCTTCAAATGCTTTTGATCCGTTTCAACTCTCTGCTCCTGCTCACCAACCGCTGAATCGGCAGTCTTTTGTTTTTCCCGCAGCTTATCGATTTCGATCAAGTGCTGTTTAGCTTTCCCTAATTGTTCCTTTTTCTCATGAAGCTGCTTTTTCCAATATGTCAAATGAGCGTCTACCTCTGGCTGGAGCAGCTGCCGTTTAATCTCTTCCGTTTCCTCCTCAAAAGCAAAAGCCGACGCATAATCAAATAAGCTTTCAATATATTCCGTCCGTTCATTTTCAGAAACGGCGATCTTTCGAGCAAGGGCTTCTAGCTGATTGATTTCTTGATCAAGCTGCTTCTCCTTTTTCTTCAATTTCTCTTGAATTTTTTGTAGCTCAGCTTTTTTTTCTGCCAGCTGTTTCTCCAATCGTTGTCCTTCTTCAACTAATTTTAGTCGATCATCCATCTGTAATTGCTGTAGGCTCTTCTGTACAACCTCTTTCCGGATCATCAGTGCTTCAGATTGCTTCCTATTTTCCGCCAGCTCAGTTTTAGTCGCGGTTAATTCCTCACTAAGTGCTTGATGCTGTTGCGTGATCTGACTCAATAAGTTCTTCTTTTCTAGCCAAGTTGAAGCTAATTGACCAATTTTTTCGCTACGATAAGGACGGTAAGCCTTTAATAAGCTTTCTAGTGACTGAGTCTCGATCTCTAGCTGCTCCAGCTGCTCTCTATAAGAATCAATCTGATTAATCGTTTGCGACAAAGGTTGCAGATCATCATCTTTCAAGGGTGGTAAAGAAGCGGTGAGAATTTCGTAAATTACCGTTGGCTTGAAATCTTTCGACAACTTCGGACTTCTCAGTTGTATCAACAGCTTGATCAGCTCATCGAATTGCTCCAGCGACTGAAAACCGAAGATCCGTTGATTGATGAAGGCTTCATAATCCTTTTGCTTGGTAAAAACCTTCCCTTTCCCCTCAATTTCCAACTTATTTCTCAAGCGTTTCAAGGTCAGCGGTTGAAATTGATCTGCTCCTAGCTTCTCCACCAAATCAATTCCATCAAGACCAACCCTAGTCCCATCGGTGATCACAAAATACCATTTATTCAGGCTGCCACCTCGTCTGGCCGACAAGCCGATCCCTGAAGTAAAATACTCATCCGTACCTTTTTTTCGATATTCCAACATCAAATAGCCGATCCGTTCAGACTGATTGGACACCTCTTCCTCGCCCAACAGATAATCCTCCATCCGCCGCGCATTCGAGCCGAAGGAATCAAGCCTTTTCGTCTCTGTTCGACCATCCAATAGCACCGGCAGCAGGCTTTGCATTGTGACTGATTTTCCAGAGCCATTCGTTCCCCGCAATAAAATCTTCCCATCGGCAAAATTGAAAATTTGATTGTCATAATACCAAAAATTAAATAGTCCCGCTCGACTAAGCTGCCATTTATTTTCCTCCACTTGTTGTATCCCCTTCCTTTTCCGTGTTCAGATATCCGATTGTTCGTGCAAATGAAGGGAATATGACCACATCCGTTTCATCATGAGTTAAGAAATGATGATCATAGGCTGTTTTCAGCAGTGTTTCGTCCAATTCAGTCAATGTCAGCTCACGATATTCCTTGGACCAATACTCATCATTTGTATCCTTCAGTTTTTCAACAATCGCTCGCCACGCTACTCGTGACAAATGAATCCGCCCGTATTCATCATAATCTTGATCAGCCAGCCGAAAGACCTCCGCAAGCTGTAGCAAAATCTCATCCACCACTCGGAAAGCCGGAAAATAATTTCCGCCTCTGCGGCGATTGATCGAAAGAATCGCCGTATCTCTCGTCAATTCAAAGCGGAAGGAGGTCTGTTCCCAAAATTTTTCGATCGAAGTATATTGATTTCTCAAATACTCAAAATCAGAAAGCGTCTCCTCTGTCCGCAAAAGTACCGGTTCTAAAAGCAAGCGTTGATACACCCGATGGGGTCGCTCAATTGGATACATTCGTTCAAAGCTCGCCTGCATTTCCGAAAAATCCTCAAAATCACTATAAGATTCCGGCCGCTGTCCCAAGAAATAGCGGCTGTAGACCGTGACCTGATACAGCACATCGCCACGATTTTCTCCCTCGCTTAAGAAATCCTCAGTCTCTCCTTCAATCACTTCGATCAAACGAAATTCCACCATCTTTTTCAAAACACGTACTAAACTTCGGCGATGGCGATAGTTGGTCCAATCAACAAAATTTTCTCGCGGATAGCTGTGCTGGAGCTCCTCCACCAATTCACTCAGTAAGAAGGCTTCCTTTTCATTCTTTTCTTCTGTGTACGCCATGGCACACATCATCAAAGCATAATCCATTTGATCCGAAAAGCCCTCGATCCCCATCCAAGGCATCGGCTTGATTGGCCGCTTTTGCACCTGAAAAAAACGCGGATGATAAATCAAATTCAAGCCAAAGCGTTCATTTAAAATTTTTCGAATCTCTTTGCGATTGCGCAGGATCATTCGATACAACTCCGGCTGCTCATCCCGAATAATCCAGAACTGTTCAAACAAGTTCTCAAGTGCTAAAAATACATCCTCATTCATCGTTTATGGTCTCCTTGATCTTCATAGTCACCTGCGGCATCTCCAGTAGCCCATCTTCAGAACGAATCGTGATCCGCTTCTCAGGCTGAATCATGATTCCCACTTGATAGCCTAAATTGGTTGAAACGAGCCGTTCCTCTTCAAACACTTGGACATCCTTTGCCAGGCTACTACTGATCCATTGAAGAAAAACCACACGAATCTCACTTGGAACCATTAGATCATCCATCAAACGGATCTCACCATCCGTTATAAACTGGGCGATTTTGGTCTGTAATTCGTTTTTCTTTTCAGCAATCTCCACTCGTTGCTGTTCTTTTAGTTCGCGATCGACCGTATAGGTGATCGTTCGCTGACTAAGGAGCGACTTGCGGCTGCGGGAATCAAGCTGCAATACCTCTGGCGATAAATTCCAAATACTTTCGTTTTTTGTTCCTTCAATCGGTTCGACACCATAATAATGCTTCCATGTCAGACTGCCAAAAATCGAGGCAAAACGATTCGCCGCTTCATCACAGGAAGCGACTTCGTCAAACCAGTGCGCCAATTGTAAATAATCCTTACGACGACTTTGATATTGCTTGAACTGACTGCTCAGTTGCTGGATCAAACCAGTCATCCGACGAATCATCTGTTCGGTCAAACGAATCAAGGTGGAAAATTCACTCGTTTTATCTCCCTCATCAATAAACCAGCGTTTCATCGTTTGAAAACTACCAAAAAGTTCACTCTTGATCCGTTCCTGATCCAGCTGAAAATCATCGATTCGAGGAATCCTTCGCTCACGCGCCAACATACTCTCAAAAACCAATTTCAGCTTCTCCTGAGAAACCAGTTGCAGTTGGTGCTCAATCTGATAATGCAGACCTTGAACCGTTACAATAAAATCTCGTAAATATTGGACAAATTGATCCTTGTAAATCAAAAATTTCTCCGTCTGCATGTAGTTTACTACCGCTTCATTCGCAAGATAACCCATATAATTCGAAGTATTCCGTTGAATATCGCTAAACAAACGGACAATTCTTTCCCATAACTTGTATGTTTCCTCTTCGTCAAAAAGATCAGATTGAACTAGCTCCTGCAAGCCATCCAATAACTCCTGGAAAACATTTTTATCTAGTCTCCCTTGACTGTTGCCACTTACAGTCCCTAATCGTTCCAGCATCTCCTCAATTTGGATACTCGTTTCCGTAATCTGATAACGGTAACGACGATTCTTATACTCCTCGATACTTTTAGGTTCTCCCATCTCCTGCCGCCGAGACAGGTTGCCCCATTGATATAGCTGATCTAGATCCTGATCAACCTCTCGCTCACCATAAGAACCATCAAATTTTTCTTGAACATATGTCAATACATCATCACGATAAAGAAGCATATTCATTTGACGATGCTGAGTAAAGAAATAATGCATCACCCAGCGATAACGTTCTACATTTTCCGCATTCAAGTAAGCAGTTTCTTCTATCCGTCCTAATTCCTGACTCCCACTCAAACTCAAAGCCCTCCTGTTTTTAATGTAGCCATTATACCACTCATAAAAAGAAAGATGTGAATCACTCACCACATAGTTAAACCCAAGTTGGGTGAATCGGCTACACTAGACAGAAAAGGCACTTGTCTCTCCATATACTTTTTGGATTTGAGTCAATACATCGGACATGATTTAAGATTTTTTTGGGGATTCCGACGGATGAGACTCTCATCGTTTCGACCAGCCATCAAACAAAATTTATTTGATTGCTGATCGAAATGATGAAGGAATTCTCCAGTGGAATGCTCACAAAAAATTGTAGGTGGCTGGCAATAACTAAGCTTGTAAGGACAACTCCTCCATCTGATTTGGTGTTAAATAATCAATATTGTTCTGAATTCACTTGTGATTGTAAAATCCCTCAATATACTGAAATAGAGCTAAATGAGTAACTTCAGAATTTTCATATGCTTTTGACGGATAGACTTCTTCCTTTCCGGATGAAGGAATGTTGGATGTTCAATTCTTTTAGCTTTGCCTCATAGGCTTCGCTGGTGTACTGAGAACCTAAATCTGAGTGGAAAATCAAGTTCTCTGAAGATCTTTGATTTAAACACGCAAGGTCAAAAGGGACAATAACCAATTCTTTAGTCATCTTCTTGCCAAATTTCCACCCGATAATTTTCTTTGATTGAATAAACTCGAAGGCATCGCTAGTTTTTACTTTTGAACGAATATGGTTAAAGCTTTTTTAGGGTTGGGGTTAGGATGATTTAGTGGACACATTTTGGGAGAGGATTATAACAGCCCCGAACAAAAGTTCGCAGCTCTCGAAAAAATACTTACGTTCTTTTAATCACCCCTACTCTTCTTAGTAAAGTGAAAAAAGGAAAATCACGACGGATCATTTGGCGCTTTATCATAAAAGAACATGAATGTTCTCTGCTCCACTAACACCAGTTCACAGAGTACAAGACTGGATAAATAAAAATTTCAAGTAAAACTTAGCCACTCCTCTTTAGCGGCTAAGCTCTACTTGAAATTTGAGTATAGGATTAAATGCTTTTTATCTCTTCCAATAAGAAAACCTCAGGAGAAAACCGCTCCTGAGGACTTTTTGTTTAGATGAATCATTTTATTGTCGATCACTGATTCTAAATTCGTATCCAAGTACGTTCTTATAATATTCTGGATACATCTCTCCACCACATTTTTCGCAATCAAATTGCGGAGCGTTCTCAGGATCAAATGCAACATCTCCTGCATCCAAAAATTGAACTACTTCCTTTGGAATTTTTTCCTTTATCCCACATTCAAGACAAATGTAATGAACCACTCCATTGGAATCGAAGTTTTTTAAAAGCTGCTTCTTTTTCTTTTTCATACTTACGTTTCGATGCTTCTTCCCCAATTTTTTTATTCTCCTCTCGCATGAATCGTTCCGATTCTTTATTCTTCGCATATTTCACTACAAGTCGTCCATTTTTAGACACACTAACTCCACTAAATTCATAATATTCGCCACATCTAGTACATTCCAATGGATTTACTCCGAATTCTTCGGCTATTCGTTCACACCATGATTTTGGTTTAAGTGCTTTCTTCACGTTCACAAGCATTCGTTGAATCTCTTTCTGGTAATTACTTAATACTTTTTTCATGATTGTCTTGATCCGCCGACTATAAATGCCGTATCTACGAATTGTTTTGAACTGGTTCTCTGGAATATGACGAATCAGTGCACCAATAAATTCCTCTACCGACATCGTCTTTATCTTATCCGTGTTAGTTCGTTTATCATGATACTGAAACATCACTATTTTCCCATCGTACAAAAGGATACGATTTAAAGCAATGGGACCACGTTTCATATAACGACTGATATATTCTAATATCTTTTTGAGAGAAGTTCGGCTCCTTTTGGGTGCATGCACGTAAAAACCCTCTGCATTTTTCGTGTACGCCGCTTGTAAAAGCGGCTGGACTCGTGCCTTATCCCATTGGGATAAGGTTCTTCGAATGAGCTTTAGGACCGCATTCTGCCAATATTTCCTCAACATTGCGAACGGAAAATAGTCATAGTCCTTCCATTTTCCATCTGTCGTCAGTCCACCCATGGTGACGACTAAATGAACATGCGGATTGTATTCTAGCTGAGAACCGAAGGTGTGGAGTGTTGCCACAACCCCAGCTTGTATATGGTGCTTTCTAAAAAAATCTAATAGTATCCGTGCAGCTTCGTTCATTAATCCTTTTAAAAACTCCTTACGATACTTCTCCTTCAGAAAAATCTCACGTAAACCTTCATCGATCGTGAAGATGACGTGTCGATGCGTCACTGTAAACAGATCATTCGCCGCAACCTCTGCCCACCGTTGACTTTCCCCAGTTGCACAAGTTGGACAAAATTTCCCTTTACAACGAAAAGCCACTTTCTTTACATCATGGCATCCTTCACAGACAAATAGACGATAACCTTTTTTAAGGTCACCACAATCGCGAAACTTCTTCACTTCTCTTTTCACAACGGATCGAATCCTTCTCATGTACCTTTGATTGAATTTCTCCCAGTTTTGATATTCATCAAAGAAAATGGCGTGTAAAATATTGGGTTTCATCTCTCTAGTTTAATAGGAAAAAGACCAGATGAAAAGCGGTCAAAAGATTGATGTATCAATCCTTTGACCGCTTAAAATGTTATACTTCCTTTAATGTTAAAAAATGAACATTAGATGCTCTTTTAAAACCGTTAGAATTACAAATCGCTAACCAAGAACTTTTATAATCATTTCCAAGTAAAATATTACTATCCGCTAAAAGACTAGTAAATTGTTCCAGTGTATTATTCTCAACAAAATTTTCAATGCAATCTTCTTTATCTTCTTGTTCCTCTAATAAACAATCAGCTACTACGTGTTCAGCATTTATTGAGTTATAGTAAATATAGTACTTTAAATTTTTAATTCTACTCGTACAACGTAGAACGCCTTGTCTATCTCTTTTTCTCCCCCATGTATTCAGAAGATGGTCTTTAAATTTGTCTGTTTTTACCACTACTTTATTATTTTCTATATCATATTTTTTATTTCCATCATGAGAGTCTACAACTATTATATCTTTTTCGTCTATATAAGAACCATCAAGATCCAGTATATGTGCAACAAACAAAATATCTTCATCACGAAATTTTCTTTTTTTGCAAATATTAGATACAATGTCACCTACTATGTTTTTTGCATTTTTTCTACTATTTTCAGGCTTGGTTAATAAATCTCCTCCAGTAATTTCGAATCTAACTTTTGTTTTATCGACTATTTGATCTATATATGGCTTTAATAAATCAACATCATTTACACCCTCAGTTAAAATGATCACTACTTTTCTTTTATTTACCATGCGAATCCCTCGCATCGCGTTTCTTTTTAAAAGCTTTTTTAAATGATCTTTTGATTTCATAAGAATCTGTTTCTTGATAAACTTCTTCTTCCATACCACCTAACTGTATTGCTCTGATATACATATCCCTCAGATTGTTTGTTTTCTTCACATTCGTTACCCGAATATACCTATTTTTAGGGTTAGTTGTCGTAAAAAG
This sequence comes from Enterococcus sp. GPZ-007, assembly GCF_059374735.1. NCBI lineage: Bacteria > Bacillati > Bacillota > Bacilli > Lactobacillales > Enterococcaceae > Enterococcus > Enterococcus sp. GPZ-007. Next base: position 138,767 of record NZ_JCAFYN010000004.1, read on the forward strand.
AATCTTTTGATATGGTAAAACTTCCAAGGCTCTTAAATTATGTGATGTAAAAATTAATTGACCTTTTGCTTCATCAGACAAAGCTTCTACAATTTCTCCTAATAAAAACTCAAAAACCCCAGCATCCAATTCATCAATTATAGCTATAACGTTTGAAGAATTATAGACATTTATTAACGTACTAAGAATAGAAACAATCTTTTTTATTCCATCCGATTCTTTTCTAAAAGGAATTGCTTTACCATTTCTAATAGAATCAACAGAAACCCGATATTCACTTTCTCCTTCAAGGTTTTTGCTTTTATCTTCAATTCTCAGTTTTATCGTTAAACCTGGAATTAAATTTGGTAAAACTTGATTTATTTGTGTGAAAATCAGATTTGCTGTTTCATATAAATTTTCCGAAATTTCTTCTGATGCATCCATGGGAATAGGGACTAAGCCATACATATTTTCAACTTGAAAGCTCATAGGTAAAAGTATTTCAGCATATATCATCCCAGAAAATTTATTTGAGTAACAAAACAAGTTTTTAGCAAATTCATTTACTAAAAACTCTAAAATTAATGGTAATTCTGAATTAATTATTCCTTTATTTTTTTCATCACAAACAAACTTTCTAATTCTCTCACTAAATAAAAAAGAGGTTTCATTTTGTTCAGATAAAGCATGCGCTGTCAATAACTCCACGCGTTCATCTTCATTGTATTTTCTGTCTTTATTTCCACAAAAATCTACGGAAATACCATTCTCAGTAGGTCTATAATCAAAAATCATTTTTTTTCGTTGATACTTTTTTAATTTTTTTAAATAAACACACTCTGATATGACGTTTACGTTATGGCCTTTATTTTTTAACCTCACTTCGTAAGAAACCTCTAAGTTACTATTAAATACTACTACTATTTTTATTTTCGATTCTTTATCTTCATTTAAAAGATCTACTTCTCCTGAATTTAATTTGCCACCTAAAATCAGCTCTCTAACCATTGTCAACGCATCAACTAGCGCTGTTTTTCCTGAACCGTTCTGACCATAAACCCCCATAACATTGAGAGATTCATTTTTAGCTGTCAAATCAATCGTTCCATTGCATACATTCTTGATATTTTCCAAGTTTATACGTTCTATTTTCACAGATTGGTTATTCATAATTTGTCTATCCCTCTAATATCATTTTATTATCTTGAGTTTACTCTAAAAAAAACACAAAATCAATATTTTGATATAAAAAATTCTTTTTAGGCGATTTTCGATTTAGTTAATGGACAGTTTACAGTTGAAAATGAAAGTAATTCTTCTACTTATTGTAATCAGTACTCTTTCGCTAGTACTGGATTTGAGTCAATACTTCGTATACGTTTACGAGAGTTTTTGAGATTCCGGCGGATGTGCCTCTCATCATTTCGACCAGCCTTCAAATAAAATTCATTCCACTTTCCCTTTTGTTTGCGGACGATAAGGTCGACAGGCAATTGGTTTAAATCCTGCATCTTTACTGTATTTATAGAATCTTTGACTCCAAATGTCCTTTCTAAACTGCGTTCTACTTTGATCAACGACGGTGCGCATATTATCAAACCAAATTTCATGCGGGATTCCTTCTTAAGAAAGAAAGGTATTGTTCAAACAACGAAGTAATGTATCTTGTTTTCTGTCTAGCGTTAACTTGATATACTTCCAACGTGAATTGCCTAGAACATATAAAAATAAATTGATTTGAAACCGTTGACCCGAACGATTGTAAAGGACAAGATCTTCTTTCCATTCAACTTGTGCAGACACTTCTGGCTCTAGAACTACTCACAAAACAAATGGTTTTCAAAGCATGCAAATAGTCCAATCCTTAAAAATAAACGATTGGACTTCCTAATAATGATATATGACTACTTTTTCTACATTATTCATTCAAAATAATTGTAAGCGTTAGGATGTTTGGTTAAAAAAACTTTCTAGTCTTCTCATCAATGATAATTTAGACTTAGTATCAATAAACAAGTAAGAGATCGCTGTTTTGGTTTGTTGAAAAATTATCTCTTCCGATAAAGAATAGCTGTTTTGATCAACTTGAAAAAACTCATTCGTTAATGTTGTATTCGAAACTGTGCGATTATCTGTATTAAAACAAAATGCTAAGTTATTTTTACTAAATATTTCCACGGGATAAGTTTGCCAGTTAACTGCTGCACCAGTTTGGATATTACAGACTGGACACATTTCTAACAACACTTCTTGTTTCTTTGCTATCTCCATTCCTTTTTGTGATTGAGCTAAAGCGATTCCGTGACCGATTCTTTTGGTCCCGAAATCAATCGCAGTTAGCGTACTTTCTAGGTTTCCTGTTTCGCCTGCATGGATTGTGTAAGGGATACCTAGCCGACTTGCATAACTAAACAAAGCTCGATAGTTGCTAGTAGGAAATTTCAACTCATCACCAGCTAAATCAACGGCTACAACAGTCTTTCCTAGATACCTTTTTACTAGATCTATCACCGCTTTATTCTGATTTTCTGATTGCTGTCGCATACAGCAAAAGATCAAACCAAGCTGAATGTCATAATGTCTTTCAGCTATATCAACAGCGGTAATCAATGCTTCAGTCACATCTTCTAATGAAAAACTCTCTGTAGTTAGATGCACAGGAGAAAGGCGAACTTCCAAATATAGAACATTCTCTTCTGCTGCTTGCTTGGCTACATCTAAAAGCGCTAACTGTAAAGCATGCTTGGTATGCAGCCCTGATGAGACAATTCGAAAACAGGATAAATATTCAGTTAAGCTGCACTGTTCAGCTGCGGTCATTACTTGATGTAACGCTGCGTCAGAGAGTCGTAATGGATTATCTTGTTCAACATAAATGCTGCGTAAGGTTTCTTTGCGAATTGATCCATCTAAATGACAGTGTAGCTCTACTTTAGGCAGCCTCTTTATCTGTGATTTTTCCATGACAGTACTTCACCTCCTTACAAAATCGACAGAACTTCCTTAACTAAACAACTAAAAATATTTTTTACTCGCTGAGTCGTTTCAACAACTTCTCCATGATCCAAGCTCTGCTGCATTCCTGCTGCTAAATTAGTAATGCAAGAAATCCCCAAAACCTTCATCCCCGCATGATTAGCCGCAATCACTTCTGGAACGGTGGACATTCCTACTGCATCAGCCCCTAACAGTCTAGCCATCCGAATCTCAGCTGGAGTCTCATAGGTTGGTCCCGAAAATGCTAAATAGACACCCTTTTTCAAAACAATTTTTTGTTTCTTAGCAAGGTTCTCTACTTTTTGTTGATACCCTAAGTCATATGCTTGACTCATATCAGGAAAACGTGGTCCCATATTCTCCCAATTCGGACCAATTAACGGATTATCACCCATACAATTGATTTGGTCTGTAATCAGCATCAAATCACCTGGCTGAAAACTTTCGTTAATTCCACCCGCAGCATTTGTTACTACCAATGAATGGCACCCTAACTCCTTCATCACTCGAATCGGATAAACGACTACTTCCATTTGATGACCTTCATAATAATGAAAGCGTCCTTGCATAACTAGAACTTTTTTCCCCGCCAGCTTCCCATAAACCAATTGACCCATATGGCCGACAACAGTTGACACTGGAAAATTTGGAATCTCTCGATAAGAAATGTTAATACTTCCCTGAATGTCTTCTGCTAATTCACCAAGTCCTGAACCTAAGATTAAACCAAAATCAACATCTTTAATCCCACGTTCTCTTAAATAGGTAACTGTCTCTAATAATTTTTCCATCGAATCCTCCTGCCAATTACTATTATCTTTTCGTTAACAATACATTTTTTGTACTTGCTGTGAAATCGGGCCAATCAATAGAACGCACAGAATAGTTCCTACGCCTATTTTTGCTCCTAATATCAGTCCAGCAATCACTAATAATCCATCCAAAAAAATTCGAACAGTTCTGAAACTAAATGAAATCTTTTTAGAAAGTGCAGTACTCAATGCTTCTAATGCCGCACTTCCTAAGTTCGCCGAAGCATATAAACCACACCCCACAGCCAGAATGGAGACACCTGTCAAAAGAAACAATCCTTGGACAATTCGAGTGAAATTGTCTGTTGAAAAATGAGTCAACAATAACGGAAAATATTTTAAACAAATGGTTAGTATTAGAAAGTTGACCACTGTTCCTAAACCAATTTCATTCCGCTCAATCAAAAAGACAAGGAAAACAACAAAGATATTAAATAGAAAACATAGCTGCCAAACAGGTAGAGCAAAATACTGTTGGATACCCAGATATAAGATACTAATCGTATCTACTCCTAACTCCAACCAAATCAACAAGCTGATTCCGACTCCCATTAAAGTGCTCCCTAACAAGTTTACTAATAGTTTATTCCTCATAAGCTTTATACTCCTCACAACGTAGCCAAAACCGAGCTTTCACCAGATAAATCAAATTTTCCAATCAATTCTCGCTCCAAATTGGGAAAAACAACGATAACATCACTGATTTTTTCTGATTCTGCCAATGCATCCAAATCTACTTCAGCGACTTGAGTATTAGGAGTAATTTTTTGTCCAGCAGTTACCAAAGTCTGAATACCTTTCCCACCTAGTTCAACTGTATCGATCCCAATATGCAGTAACAGCTCTACACCAGCTTCACTTTTCATGGTTATCGCATGTTGTGTCGGAAATACACTTTCTACCACACCTTCAATAGGAGAAAAAATTTTCCCACTTTTTGGTCTTACCGCAAATCCGATTCCCATTAGCTCTTGTGAAAAAACTGGATCCGCAACTTCGGAAAGCGGGATAAGCTGACCGGCAACGGGTTGAGTAACTATCGTTTCTTTTACTTTTTTAAATCGATCAAAAAACATGTTTTCCTCCTTATGTCTATCCAAATTTCAAGATTAGCCAAGCAAGAAACATCCTGCTCGGCTAATCAACTAATCTTCTGAATAAGTGAATATTGTTAGTAAGAATGAAACAGCCATGGTTGCTAATGTTGCGAGAGTAACAATTAGCACAAAGCTTGTATCTCCGGTTTGTGGATTAATAAAACCACCAATACCTAAGACGCCAATGGTACTCGCAAAATTATGAACATCAGCCATAGCAATAATCAGAGCACCAACTGCTGTTCCCACACAAGTGAAGACGAAGCGCTTTTTCACAGGCAAAGTGATTCCATAGATTGAAGGCTCGATGATACAGAAAAAGTCAGAAACCATCGCGGGAACACAGATTTTCTTCACCTCAGGATTCTTCGTTTTTAAATAAACCGCAAAAACAACGGCCATCTGTGCTAAAGGTGCTGTAAATATCATCGGAAGTAAATAATCCGTTCCAGTTGTTGCTAAATTATTAATTCCAATCGCAACCAACGGCCAATGCAGGCCTAGAATAACTAACGGTGTATACAACGTTCCGATGAACAAAGCTGCAATAATTGGCGAAAAGCTGAATAGGCCTAAAATTGCACTAGAAATAAGGCTGCTTGCTACATTTGCAATTGGACCAAACACTAAAATTGTTGCTGGAACACCAAGTATCAATGTAAAGAATGGTACAAATGTAAAATGAAGCGATTTTGGAATAATACCTTTTACAAATCGTTCTAACTTAGATAAGAAAAACATTGAAAGAATGATTGGGATGACTGTTGATGTATAACCATTCTCTGGGAAAACAATTGGAAGGCCTAAGAAGTTACTATGAATGTTGGTTTGAAGAATGGTTCCGTCAAATAGTTTATAAAGAACGTCCGACCCAGTTAGATCTGCTACTAAATTCGGGAAAACTAATGCCGCTCCAACAATCATGCCGATAAATGGGTCCGAATCGAAAGTTTTGGCACTAGTATATCCTAAGATAATTGGAAAGAAAGTGAATAGTGCATAGCCTATCGCATTCAAAATGACAAACGTTCCGTCACCAGGTGTGATGATATGAAAGGCCACTAAGAGGGACTGTACCCCCAGTATCAATGAGCACCCCACCATAACTCCAAGCGTTGGTGTAATGATCTTAGTTATAGTATCGATAAAACGATTCAATAGCGTCTTTTTGTCACCACTTTTTTCTTGAGCGTTCTCCTTTTCAGGCGCTGAACCTGAAATAGATAATTTAGGCAGCATTTCTTGATAAATATCATCAACCTGCATTCCCACAACCACTTGATATTGACCATTCGCTGCTTGCGCCGTCATAATTTCATTGTGACCTACCAATGCTTCTCGATTTACTAAGCTTTCATCCTTCAATGTAAAGCGTAGTCGAGTCACACAATGTGTCAGAGCAGAGATATTATCGTCCCCACCCACATTTTCAATGATAAAGTTATTTAGGTTCTCATATTTCCCCATCAAAAAACTCCTCCATTTCTAAATAGTTTCAATGTTCGCCAACTTTTCAAAAACATCTTCCATTAATTTATCGCGCTCAACGAAATAGACATACTTGATAAAATGCCTTCTAAAATCCCAGCTGTAATAGTGATTATCTTGCATGATTGGGCTATAAACAAGTTTGTCTTTCATAAATTCATCGCTCAATAGCCAACCGATGGGTACGATATCCCATAATGCACGAGACCAAACTTTCCCACCATTTTTAAGATTCGTAATTCTTGCCTCCTCTTCTGTTTTATTAACCATATAATCACAAAAACTGTTCTTCCCTTTTAACCAATACTCCAATTCAGGGCCTGTTGTCGCAAAAGCGGAAATCACACCCATTCCAGGAAACTGAACTAATGGCATTGGCGTATCTAATAATACTCTTGCTGCAATTAAATCTTGGCGGCAGTTAAAGGATAAATTGTTATGCCATTCATATCCTAATCCACCTAACCACAAAACGACTATATTATCGATAATTTTTGGTTCTAGCAAAATTGCTGATGCGATATTTGTTGCGGCAGCAATTCCAATCACATATAACGGATTCTCTGGTGAATGATCCAATGCTGTATCGATCAAATGTTTTACAGCATCCGTCATCTTTGGTTCTGAATCTGTCAGAAATTCCGTCGATCCTTTGAATGTAATCGTTTCAAATTCCGGACGGTTTAATAACTTGTAAACATTTAAAATCTCATCGTAACTTTTTTCCATTCCTTCTTTCGGACTTGCCGAATGGTGATTAAAGAATGGGGCAGCATAAATTCCTAAAATATTGAACTTATCTTGCGACTGAATCATATATGCTAGTGCATATTGATCATCAATCTCATTAAATGTATCTGTGTCTAGAACCACATCAATCTTTCCTTGCGGTCGTTCCAACTTTTTTATAATCTCGCTATTTTCCATACTAGAGATACCTCTTTCTCTTTTTTTCGAATAAAACGTTTTCTTCATTTCAAATACTATCATATTTTTGGTTAATGTCAATTTTTTTTTTGTTTATACCAAATATTTTGGCAAAAAAAGAGAATAAATTGGATATTCCAAATTATCCTCTTAGAAATTTAGATTGTAGTAAGTCGCACATCGTTCTGCAGTAAGCATTCTTTTTGTTTTGTATCAAAAGACACTTCGGTAATGATCTCATCATAATCCGTTGCTAAGTTCACTCGCCACATCGCAATCTCCGGGTATTTATTTTTTTCAATTAGCAACACGTTTTTTTTACAGCTTCGCATAATCTCTTTCTGCAATTCTGCATCTTGTTCCTTATATGCAGTAACCTCTAGTCTCTCATTCATTGCGCTTGGACTTAAAAAGGAAATATCGGCTCTTAAATTCTTCATTTGTGTTACTGTTGTTGATCCAAAAGAGTTTTCTTGTTTAAGGCTAAATGTCCCCCCTAGAAAAATCACATGAATACTCAGTTGCTTTTCTTGAATATACTGCATGATACTAAAGGAATTAGTAATTATCGTAATACTATTCAACAGTTCAGAATTTTGACTAAGCAAATGAACTAGCGGCACAGAAATACTATTATGTTCAATGACTACAACTTGCCCTGGAGAAATTAATTGACAAGCTCGGTCAGCAATTTTATTTTTTATTTCTGAATTGACTTCCTTCCGAAAAGAATAGGGAACATCTCTAGCAATTGTTGTATGGGCCAATGCCACACTACCATGTGCCTGAACAACCTTATCCACTAAATATTCTGATTTCAAATCATTTCGGATAGTTTCTGTTGTCACATCCAATAGCGTTGCTAAATCTGTCAAAGAAATTATCGGATTACTACTTAACACTTCAATAATTTTCTTTCTTCGTAAGGTAACTTTCCCCATCAAAACACCCCTATTATATAAGAATGATCAACCAAAATAATAGTTGATAACTTGTACGTTTTCTATTATATCATAAGGAATTTGACTTTTACGCAAAATAATTTGGTAAAACCCAAAAATAGTTACTTACACAATTTATATTACACTCTCGAAAAACAACTTATGAAGTCTTCTTTGATAAAGTGTTGCATTTGATTTGACAATTCAAGCTTTATGAAAAAAATAAAATTGCTATAGTTCATTGATTGATATTACTTTTCCTCTTTCTGTTGTTATTGAAAATTCAACTTTCTTCGTATCGTTGCTATAAGCTCTTGTCTCAAAACTGACAATGTTTTCTCCTGTTTCAACGATTTCTGTATACATTAATTGATCCTGTTGGATGCCACTTTCTTGACCTTTTTCATATTGATAATCATTGATTGCATCCACTATGGTTTGTATACTCATAATTCGCTCTCCTCTTGTTCCACCTCTTCTAGTTGTGCTTCAGGAATATGCTTATGCAGTGTATCTTTGATTTTTACATCATACGTATGAACATCAAATCCCATGGCCCCGCCAAAATCGGCTGCATAAATAATTCCTGTAAGATTTTCTTTATCTTTAATTCTCACTTTTTGACCCAATTTAAATCTCATGGGAGGGAACTTGTCGAGTTTTTTTAGATGAGCGAATAGTTGATCTCTTAGCATGTCATCTACAGCATTTTTATATTTTTCTTTTTGAGATAACTCCTTCTTACTTGGTGAATCAATTCGATCTAACTCACTATCGCACTTCAAAGCATTCAACTTTACCTTCGCAGCAATAGGATTACTCTCAACTCTTTGATTATACTTTCGAGAACTTTCATCTTGTCTACGAGTAATTGCATCTACAGCAGTCAAAGTATTCCTTGAAAAACCATGGGCGGCTAGATCTACTAATGTGATATCACTATTTTCTACAACGTCATGTAAATAGCCAACAATTTTTTCTTCGATTGTTTCTCCAGCTTCTCCGACTGCTTTTACATGCTCAAAATAAGCGACTCCTACTTTATCCAATTGACCTTTATGTGCAGTTTTTGCAATTTTCTTGGCCATCAGTAACTCGTTTTCGTATTCATTGGATTTCATTTTTTGTCACTCCGTTTCAAAATTTAGAGCGTTAAATTAATACCACACACACCATTAAACACTCAATCTACTTTTTTGTTTTATGATTTTCAACTACTTTCTTTTCAGCAACTCTAATCCGTTCAATATCTCTTTTATCAATGTAATCCTTTTTCAGGACCTTATTGACTGTCCCTCTATTCAAACCCATAGAACTCGCTATTTCTCTAATGGATACTTTCTGAGCATTCAGTTGAAAAATTCGGTAAATCTGCTTATCGTTCAGTTGTAACCTTTTCAGTGGTGGAACACTCTTATTACGCTTTATTCTTTCAATTTCAAGAAAATTAGAAATAACATAATCCCCTTTTAAATGTTCTGTGTCTCGGTTGCTATCATTTCGAATCATTATTACAGCCTGTTTTTCAATCTCACTCAATTTCTCATAAGGTATAATTTTTTCTTCGGCTAACCCTCGTTCTGATAACCTTCTTGCAAGTTCTTTTGCAACTTTCTTATATTCTTTGGTTTTCTTTTCCGGTGCCAAATCAATTTGTATAATATTTTTTATATCACCTCGAAATTTCTCTTGTGATATCCTTGCGTTTATTTTAACTCCTAAAGATATTAACTGTTTCAATTCTTCATCTGTCATACTAATGTCTCCATTCGGTATACTTAGGTTACCTAGATATACCATCGAGTAATATGAAAGTAAACTAATAATTTCTTGTATACAGCTATAACTTTTTCATTTTTCATCAGATCGAATAACTAAACCTGTTCATACTTTAACGCATCTAAATCACTTTACCATGCTCGGTGGCAGATTCGTTGAGCTATTCGTTCTTCAAGCTCGTACTTGCTAATTGGAGTAAAGTTAATCATGTCAGCACTGACATTCACAGCCAGCGGTCCTAAAGCCTGTTCAAACATTTTTGGGGTATTATTGTGAACGTGCCCATATAAGTGGTATGAATCATTCTTAGCACCGTTCCATTCAAAAATCGGATAATGAAAAAGACACCACTTTTTGCCTTCTTCTTTAAATTCATAATAGTCTTTTACCCATTCGAACGCGGTTAAGTCAAAATCTTTTTGTTTTAGATAGCTCTCATGATTTCCTTTGATTAGGTATTTACGTCCTTTTAATTTCTTAAGCGTTTTATTACATTGATCGACAGTCGCGTGATAAAAGAGATCTCCCAAAATAAAAATCTGGTCGTCAGATTTGACAACACGGTTCCAGTTTTTGATCAGTGCATCATTCATTTCTTCAGTATTCGAAAATGGACGATTAGAAAAGTCAATCACATTTTTGTGATAAAAGTGTAAATCAGCAATAAAAAATTTCATTCCTAATCCTCCTCACAAATGAATGTTTTTATGCTAGGTGTATTCTCTTCTGATGGATAACCCACCGCATTCATATGGAAGACGGTATCCTCTATTTTGAAGTTTTCTACCAAGTGCTGATGGCCGCAGATCCAATGTTTCGATTTGAATTCTTTTACTGGGGTTACATATAACTCACTAATCTTCCCGCCAGACGGAGGTATAACTGGTGGTACATGGGTAATCATAACGTCCACATGCTCTAAACTTTCATAAAAAGCCATATCTGCTTCATGATATTTCTTATAAATAGTGCTTGGATCAGGGAAAATGTACTTGCTATCGTTTGATCGTAAATTGTAGAATTTTAAGTTTTCAACAGATTTAATATTGTACCAAAGTCTTGACCCAGCAAATGTTAAACCACTAATTTCTACGGTTTTATTTTGCAAAAAGTGAATATTGGGGCTATTTTTGAAATGGTTTACTACCTCACTGACCCGATTCTCTGAAGAACACTCGTATACATCCAGCATTTCTTTTCCAACCATATAATGATCATGGTTACCAAAAACGACTAAAACATGGTCATATGCTTCTGCAAAAGATTCAATTAGCCAAATTGACTGTCGATTGATTTCAGAGTAGTCACCTGCTAACACAATGACTTCACTTTTTTGATCCACTAAATAATTTTGCCAAATAAATTCTTTCGTTTCCCGCTTCCATTGGCTGTCACACGAGCAAATTTGCACGTAATGATTTATGTGTAGGTCAGAGACAAAATCAATTGAAACGATTTTATGCGAAGCTAGTTTTTTCTCTAACTTAGAAATAGCTTGTTTATATTTTTCTACGCGATCAAAATCTACCTTTTTGGGTTGACCAATTCGCGATAAATCGCTGTTATGCGTTAAATCATTAAGCTTAACTTTTGTTGCTAGTGAGTTTTCACATACCCGCCTAATATAGGCATTCCAACTTTCGTTATCCTTTCGAGTGATTGCTTCAACTGCGTTCAGAATAAAAGTTGAAAATCCATAGTTATCTAGATCAGACAATGATAGTCCACCGTCTTCAATTACATCGTGAAGATAACCAGTGATTTGCTCGTTTATATTCTTCCCCATTTTGCTAACAGTTTTTACGTGTTCAAAATAGTCTACTCCTGCTTTATCTTTCTGTCCTTCATGGACTTTTTTAACAATTTTTTCTGCAAGTAATAATTGATCGGAAAATTGATTCAATATTCGTTCCCCCTACATAATCAAGTTTTTATTTTGGCAGTTGATAGTGTTTAAAAGAAAGGCGAATAAAAAAGGTGGGGGCCAAATAAAGACAAAAATCAAGCAGCTATCGTAGCATGCTAATTATGCTGTATTTTAGAATTCTAAACATGCCATTTATAATATAGAAAAGACTGTCTTTACATTAGCTTTTTGAATTCCCCATCCATTAGTGTCTCTTCTGATATTATTAATACCTTATTACACTCACATCAGAAGTATCCATGAATTTTGAAGACATCACCCTATAAGATACTGGATATCCATTTGATTTATCCTCTTCTTCTAACAGTCCTTCATTATTTATTCTGAACATGGTAATTGTGTCGACTTGTAACTCGCTATGTTTTACTCGAACATAGGCGTACCCTTCATGGTTTTCTAAGAATAAATCATACGGAAAAGAAGTTCTACCTAAACTAAATTGTTTATCTAAAACTGCACTGACCCAATCTTTGAATTGCTGCGAAGTTAGATTTTTAGTATCGACAGTTGTATCGGAAGAATTTTCAGTTGCCTCAGATGATTCCTCTAAAGGGGAATACGCTTCTGCTTTTTCAGCTAATATAGCCAATTGTTTTTTATATTCTCCAAATTCTCGATTCAATTCCTTTTTACTATACTTTCCTACTGATTCATCTCCAGAATTTGAATACGCTGTTACAGTTAGAAGATCTTCTTCGAAATGAACTCTTTGCGTTGAACCCATTGAGGAAAAACTTACAATCATATCTGGCTGCATCCTTTTCGATAATTGTATTTTAGAACTAGATCCTGTATCTTCTTCATAAGCATTGATTTGTTCGGTAATCGCTGCATCCATTGATCGGTTTTGAAAATTGGTTGATAGAAACAAGGCAATTGCCAGTTCTTCATTGGTCAGTTCATTTTGTGTGTCATTTATTTGATTAGCAATATTCTTTTCATTTTCACTAGTGATAGAAGTCGATCGAGTTCGTGATACAGATACACTTGAACTACCCATTTTCTCGCTAGCCTGTTCTGTTGATTCTGTACTTGAATTAGAGTCTGATTTTTGACAAGCACTAAATAGAAAAGTACTTAGAATCACAACAAAAAATAAAATTTTCTTCCTCATTTTGATCTCCTTATTAATTTACGCCTAGGTTTGATTTTTGAATCAATATGCTAATTGTATGTTAGCAACTACTCGTTTTAAATCAACTCTCTCTATACAAGAAAAACACTTAGAAGATTTGTTTCTCTAATAAGTGTTTTCATTCATTTATTCGTTTAGATGATTGTTACACTTCCCATGACATTACGCCGTATGATCCTGCGATTCCCTGCATTAATAATTGGTCAGCGTAGTTATCAATATATGCTGTTGCTTCTGCTTCAGTATCGAAAAATTGACTTCCACGTACGATATTTTTAGAAGTATCCTCGCCTTCATAGACTGTAAACCAAACAGTGTATTTGATTTGCGGTTCCGCAGGTTGTTCTGGTTGCGTTGGTGTTTCGGGCTGTGTTGGAGTCTCTGGCTGAACTGGCGTTGTTGGTTGCTCAGGCTGAGACGGTGTTGTCGGATTTGCTGGAGCTTCTGGTGTTGATGGTGTTGTCGGCTGTTCAGGCGTCGGTGCTGGCTGCTCTGTTTGTCCACCGCCTGTGTTTACTGTATTGTCTACAGTTGGTGATTGCTGCTCTGGAGCTGCATGTTCAGTTTGTGCTACTGATTGACCTGCCGGTTGGTTAGGAACTACTTTATCTGATTCTTGAATCGTTTGCCGATCTGTTACTACTCCATTAGAATCTTGAACGGTGACCGCATTTCCTTCAAAGATCATTTTATTACCTGCATATATTAAATTGTAATCACCAATGCCATTCAAAGAAGCTAGCTTTTCCATTGTTAAGTTCGTAGCTTGAGAAATCCCACTCAATGTGTCGCCCCAAACGATCGTATACTCACTTTTTCCTGCGACATCCTTTTTGATTTGTTCGATGGATCGAGGCTCCCATTTACCGTCAGTTTCAGATGCTTGAATATTCTGTCCGCCCATTAAGAATCCACTACTTAAAAGAACCGTACCGAATAAAGTTACATATCCAATTTTTTTCTTAGTGCTTCTTCCATATTCAACTACTTTGCTTTTTTTACTATGTTTTCCCATTTTCACATTCTCTCCCTCTTAATCTATACTAGGTCTAATTTTTTTCATGGCGATTTGAAGTAACCACCCGAATTTCTGGCCTTCGTGTTCCGCTTTTCAGTTTTTCATTTGCTTTTTTGTAATGATCAAGTTCCATTTTTAAAAATGCTGCTTGATTTTGTTGCTTCTCCAAAGCCCTATTTTGAATTAGAATCTTCTGCTCAAGTTTATGAATTCTTTGTTGCAGCATTCGTTTTTCAATTCCGACTAAGCTCTCACAATTTTCTTGACAACCTTCACAAATCGTACAGGTTTCCTTATCAATCACTGTTTGCGAAACCGTATAAATACCACACCATTCACAGGTTGTCTCACTAGTAAGCTCACTCTCATACAAAATATTCTGTACCTCAGATGTCAGATTTTCCATGTCTGTATCTAAGGAAATCAAAAGAGCTCCTTCCTTTTTCTCAACATCAGTAATGGAGTATCCTTGTGCAAGCAGTTCTTTCTCAGCTTTTACTAAAATCGAGTACCAACCACAGCCGATTTGATGTCCATATCGCATGAGCGCCAAATATTGCAAATTGTTGTAATTAATTGTATGTTCTGACATTAGCTATCCTCCTGATCATATTTTCCTGCTTGCAGTTCTGCTAACAGAACTTGCATCTTTTCAATTTGAGGTCTTCCTGGTTTTGTCCCATCCAATATCTCTTTTGCATACACCGCAGAAATCCCTAATTTTTTTGCAAGCCACCTACGGCTTTTGTTTTTTAATGTTAATTGTATCTTGATGTCTTCGATCAATTGTTGTGACATTAGAAAACCTGCCCTTTCTCAATAGATTTGTAAGCTAATATAATTAGCTAATTCCAATTGACAGTCTGTATTCAATGGGATACTATTTATTCGTAGTTAAATAAGCATAGAATCAACTCTATTAAATCAACATTTCTTAGTTTGCCGACGCCGAATTGTTTATTTTTATAGGCCTTTTTCTTGTGCTTGTTAGCTTATTAAATTAGCTTACGATACAAATATAATCCAATTCGATACTTTTGTCAAATGTATGAGTATCATATTTTACAATTATATTTCGTAATCCGTAATCTATCAGGAGGAGAAATATGACGACTTTTGATAAAATCAAAGAATTAGCTCAAAAACGTGGGAAAACACCAAAACAAATAGCTTTAGAGTTAAGCTTAGGAGAAAACCTTTTTTATAAATGGAAAAAAAGTAGCCCAACAGCTGATAAATTACAACTGGTCGCTGATTATTTCCATGTCTCTACGGATTACCTTTTAGGAAGAACGGATAATCCATCTGTAAATAATTCAGAACTCCCAGAAGAAATAGATATTAGTGATAATAATATTACTATGACATATGAAGGTAATACTCTTTCCGAGTCAGAGAGACAAGTGATACTTGCTACTGCCCGCGCTCTGGTTGAACATCGAAATAAGAATACTACTGAGCAAATATAGAATTCAAATAAATGTGAAACTTTCACTAAGTACTAAATGTTTATCTCTTTCGTTTGTGAAAAAAATAAGCGTGAAATTTACTCACACTCATTTTTTTACCTTTCATATTCTCTTCAAAAGCCTTTGTTTAAGGGCTTTTTTTGTTACTCTTCCTAGTGTGAATTTATTGGATATCAAAATCTTTCTTTGTGTGAAGAAAAGAAGCGCTTTCACTCTTTCAGAATGTGAAGATTGCTAGTCATTTTTAGAGGGAAGCTTTGAGATAGATATACCAATTTTATATTCTAAAAGGAGAATAATAAAATCTAGTGCGAGATTAGCACAATCTACTGCTAAACTAGCTCACTTAATTGATAGATAAAGACAAACTACTACTAAACTAGCTCAATCTACTACCAAACTAGCTACAATTTAATGAATACTTTCGGCTCTGACTTTAATAATATGTAAATTTTTAGCAAGTTTATACTAAATCTATTAAAACTGCCGATTAAAAGCTCCCTATTTTTTCGTTTGCATATACCAATACAAAAAAACACTGAAAACCTCAAATTAATTTAACAATCTAATTGTCTTTTCTTCTCATCAATCATCCATATAACGTTTGTAGAAATTCACCTGATTCATTCGTTAGTTCTTTTAGTTCATTAACTATGCTCGATAGGCGGATTTTATGATGAAAGTTAAAAATTACTCTCCAGATGCCGTTGTTGGACGTACAAAAAGTGAGAATCGCTTCCTTATGAATATCTTCCAAGCTTCTTGTATCATTATATTGATCTCGAATTGATGGATACTCGTAATATTGACTTATACCTCAAAGTGCGACATAGCCCGAAGAAAGCACAACAAGAACAAGCGAATTTTAGGCGAACTGATGAAAAGCGACCGGACGTGGTGGATAGCCGAGAAGAATTTAGCCACTGGGAAATCGATATAGTGGTTGCCCTGTGAACAGGCAAAGACTATGTCCTCTTGACTTTGGCGGAACGGAAAACCCATTACGAGATGATCATCAAAATTGATGGACAAATCGTGAAACCTGTGAATCGTACCCTTAAAAACTTACATGATGCCGCTGGCAAAGACTTTGCGCTATTGTTCCAAACAATTACTTCAGACAATGGCACTGAGTTTTCTCAGCATCTCCAAACTTTTGTCAGAGGTAACGTCTGTATACTTCACTCATCTGTGCGCTTCGTGGAAACAGGGTACAAATGAGAATCACAATGGCATCATTTGGCGATTTATTCCCAAAGGCACCCACTTGGCAGAGATTTCCCTCGCAAATATTCGGCGTATTCGAGATTGGATGAAAGAAATAACAAACTAAATAATAAGCGAATCTCAGTAGGTGGCTAAGTTCCACTTGAAATTTGTGACAGAAGATTATTGATTTTATTGTCTAATTAGACAAAAGTGCTTAAAGAAATTCGAGCTATAATAAAACACCGAGAAGCAACCATCTTCCAAGAATAAATGGTTACTTATACAGTTTATATTACACTCTCTGCAATCTTATTAACTCGTTCCACATCACTTTGGTGCTTAAAATTTCTTTTAAGTATTCTATAGTACTTGCTCCTTTGGATTCCGTTATTCCTGCAAAATTCAGAAATATTTCCTTTATTTTTATCATTTAATAAAACCTTTGATATCAACTTATCACTTGCTTTTAGATACTTTCCTTTACCGGTAACATAATTTATTTTCTTTTTTTCATCTCGTAATATATTAGCCACTACTAAAATCACATAATCCCCAATATCCCCAGTTTGAATGTTTTGTTTGTCAGTATCAAGTCTAATATCTCGAAACATTTTTTTAGCTTTGTCATTTTC
The DNA here is from genome assembly GCF_059374735.1 of Enterococcus sp. GPZ-007. Lineage (NCBI taxonomy): Bacteria > Bacillati > Bacillota > Bacilli > Lactobacillales > Enterococcaceae > Enterococcus > Enterococcus sp. GPZ-007. The sequence goes on from NZ_JCAFYN010000004.1 coordinate 156,180, forward strand.
AGCATTATAGATTTCTTCAGTTAACTCCGGATCATAATTAATAACTGTTTCTGCAATTTTTTTTATATTACTTAGATAACTTTTAGAGAATTTTATACTCTTAATAGGATCACAATATTTTTCCTCGCCTGTATCTTTCATATATATAATCATTCCTTTCGCGATTCCGCTCAAGACACAACACCAGATGAAAAGGTGCTGAGTTCCTATCGGAACCTTGTTTTTTGTAATAAAATATTCCTAAAGAAACCTGTATACACTACAAATCACGGGGAGGTGAGTAAGTGCGAAGACACACTTTTCGACCTTGTATATATATGTGTAACTTGGCTTTTCAAGCACAA